>JAPPKI010000108.1 GCA_028820035.1 bacterium
GCCCCCCTTTGGCGGGGTGGCCCCGGGGGCGGGGTGTGCGGCCCGAGCCGCCGCGGTTGATCCCACCACCGAAGCGGCCCGAGCGGGGGCGGTTGCCGCCACCGGGCTGGATGCGAGCCGATTGCAAGTAGAAACTGCTGGGAGTCGCACTACTGGTGGTCTGCTTCGGGTGACGGTGCGCTATCGCCCCGAACCCGCTGTGCCCATCGTGGGCCGCCTGTTTCCCTCTGTGGCCATCCAAGAGGCGTTAACCGTCCGGGTGGAATAAATGCCGCTGACAGAAACGGGATCTGCATCCAACTAGTCTGATATTTCGTGGAATTTGGTGTCACCGTTGCCTCACACGGGCGATGGGAAGTTCTGACGGTCACCGGCGAGATCGACATGGCCACTGCGCCTCGCTTCCGCCAACGGCTGTTGGCGGTGATCGGCACCGGGGTGCAGAACGTGGTGATCGATCTCTCCGGGGTGGACTTCATCGATTCCACCGGGCTGGGCGTGCTCATGGGCGGGGCCAAGCGAGTGCGAAGTGCCGGGGGAGACATTCGGCTGGTCATGGCAGGCTCCCGGCTCGCCGATCTGATCGAGCTCACTCGACTCGACCGCGTCCTGGATGTGTTCGACTCGGTCTCGGCGGCCATTGAGGACTCCAGCTCATGACATCCGATCCAGCCCGCTTCGACTTCGAGATTCCGGCTCGCCCCGAATACCTTTCGCTGGTTCGCTCGTTGGTGGTGGAGGCGGCCGAGATGGACTCAACCTTAAGTCGGGAGCGCATCGAAGACTTCAAGGTTGCTGTCTCCGAGGCCACCACCAACGCCATTGAAGCCCATGCCCGAGCCTGTCGTGACGATTCCATTCACATTCGCTGTACGGTCACCGACGACCGGCTTGAGTTCCATATCACTGATCGGGGCTTTGGCTTCTACCCCGATCAGATTCAAGTTCTCCCCGAGCCCGACGATCCCAGCCGCTTGAATTTCGAGCGGGGTTTGGGCATCTATCTCATGCGGGTGCTCTCCGACGATGTAGAGATTCACAGCGGGCCCGATGGAACCGAGGTTTCTCTGGCCATCCATCTCACCTCCAACAACTCCGATGGCTGAAAAAAACCCTCTCAGCGATCTGACCTTCTTGGGAGGCCAGAGCCGGTTGGCTCGATTCATCGGCCGTCCCATTCTCCATTTCGCGGCCATCGAAGCGGCCGGTGGCGTTCTCATGCTCATCGCCACCGTGGCCGCCCTTGTCTGGGTCAACTCACCCTGGCAGGACTCCTACAACGATTTTTGGCACATCAAAGTGGCGTTCTCGGTGGGGGACTACAAATTTGCGGAGGATCTAGCGCACATCGTTCAAGACGGCCTCATGGCCGTGTTCTTCTTCGTGATCGGGCTGGAGATCAAACGGGAGCTGGTCACCGGCCAGCTCCGGGATCCCCGCTTCGCCGCGCTGCCCGCGGTGGCCGCGCTCGGCGGCATGGTGGTGCCTGCCCTCGTCTACTTCGCCTTCAATGCCGGAGGCCCGGGTCAAGACGGCTGGGGAATCCCCATGGCCACCGACATCGCCTTTGCCATAGGCGTCCTATCGCTGCTTGGCAATCGCATTTCTCGACAGATGAAGGTGTTCCTGCTGACGCTGGCCATTGTGGACGACATCGGCGCGATTCTGGTGATCGCCATCTTCTACACCAGCGATCTCTCGAGCAACTGGCTGCTCACCGCCGCCATACTGCTGGCGGGCATTCTCGTTCTTCGCCAACTCAATGTTTGGTACCTGCCGGTTTACATCGTCATCGGGGTGGCCTTCTGGCTGGCCGTATATGAATCGGGTATCCACGCCACCATCGCTGGAGTGATCCTCGGTCTGGTCACGCCGGCCAAACCCCTCCAATCCGAAGCCGAGGCTCGTCGCTGGGCGAATTGGCTCCAGATGCAAGATCACATACACACCGACGATGTGCGCCGGGTGGGGTTCCACATCCGAGAGTCGCAGCCCGTCAGTCTGCGGATTGAAGAACTGCTCCACCCCATCGCTGGCTACATCATCATTCCTCTCTTCGCTCTGTCCGCCGCCGGGGTTGAGCTTTCTGGAGAAGTGCTCTCCGATGCGGTTTCCTCGCCAGTGACACTGGGGGTGATAATCGGGCTGGTGGTGGGCAAGACCGCGGGCATCTCGGTGTTCTCATGGATCGCCCACCGGTTGGGATGGGTCACCATTCCCAAGTCGCTGGCTGGTAGCCACATGGTGGGGCTGGCCATGGTGGCCGGCATCGGTTTCACCGTGTCGCTCTTCATATCCCGATTGGCCTTCGATGATCCCGCCGTCGCCGACGAGTCCAGGATCGGCATTCTGGTGGGATCGCTGATCGCTGCGGTTGTCGGCCTGGGGATTTTGTCCCGCACTGAGTCCCTCCCGAAGTACGCAGACAAGACCTGATCCCCAGAACTGTGCCCGATTGGGTTTAGGGTCTGTTTGACAACCACTCCCTCCCACCCCCTACCTTCTCCCCGTGTCCAACGCCCTCGTGATCGTCGAGTCTCCGGCCAAGGCCAAGACCATCGCGGGCTATTTGGGTACCGGCTATGTGGTGGAGTCCTCCATCGGCCACATCCGAGATCTGCCCAGCAACGCCAGTGAAGTGCCGGCGGCGTATCGGAACGAGTCGTGGTCCCGCTTGGGAATCGATGTCGACAACGACTTCAAGCCGCTGTATGTGGTGCCCTCCGACAAGAAGTCTCAGATCCGCAAGCTGAAGCAACTGCTCAAGGAGGCCGACGAGCTGTACCTCGCCACCGACGAAGACCGCGAGGGAGAGGCAATCGCCTGGCACCTGCTCGAAGTGCTGTCCCCCAAGGCCGACGTCAACGTGAAGCGGATGGTGTTCCACGAGATAACCCCGTCGGCCATACGGGATGCCATCGAATCCCCCCGGGATCTGGACCGCCGCCTGGTGGACGCCCAAGAGGCCCGCCGACTGTTGGACCGGCTGTACGGCTACGAAGTGTCACCGGTGCTTTGGAAGAAGGTGCTGCCCCGCCTCTCGGCCGGCCGGGTGCAGAGCGTGGCCACCCGCATCGTGGTTGAGCGGGAGCGGGAGCGCATGGCCTTCACCGCTGCCAACTACTGGAGCCTTAGCGCGGAATTCCGGGTGCTGGGCGAACTGGATCCCGGTGATCCCCCAACGTTCAGCGCCACGCTCACCGCGTTGGACGGGGCCAAAGTGGCCACTGGCAAGGACTTTGCCAGCGACGGCCGACTCCGCAGTTCCAACACCGTCCATCTCGACGAGGAGGCGGCTCACGGATTGGCCCGGGGGCTGGCCGACGCCGAGATCAGCGTGCGAGCCGTAGAGGTCAAGCCCTACCGCCGCCGGCCCGCGGCGCCGTTCATGACCTCCACCTTCCAGCAGGAGGCCGGCCGCAAGCTGC
>JAPPKI010000250.1 GCA_028820035.1 bacterium
TACACCGGCACCATTCACCAAGTGACCTACGTCCCCGGCCCCCCCGCCCCCGACACCGAAGAAGTCCGCCTCGCCGAACTTCGCGAAATCGGCATGGCGCTGGAGTAGTGGACCGCGGCCATGGTCAACGGTCTACCGGTTTGTCCTGGCTTTCATATCGGGAGGACTAATGGGCAACAAGTGCTCTCGAATTTGTATAGAAAGTGATGTGCAATATCGTGTATGAATTCGTCTTGTGAGATAGGCTGCCAACATTGACGATTACATTGCCCGCATTGTAGACAGCACCCTTGCCGATGATCTCGAGGAGTGGCCCGCGGTGCTCGTCACGGGGCCGCGTGCCGTGGGCAAGACGACTACTTCACTGCGGCAGTCTGCGTCGTCGCTGCGCCTCGATCGCCCCGAGGAGCGCGGGCTCGTCCTCGACGACCCTGACGCGGCGATCTCCGTCGGCCCTTTCCCGCTGCTGCTCGATGAGTGGCAGCACACTCCTGAGGTGCTGGGGGCGGTCAAGCGGGCAGTGGATGCCAATCGGCATCCGGGCCGATTCATCATCACCGGCTCAGCCCGCAACGACCTTGTTGCCGGCTCTTGGCCGGGCACGGGCCGATTCTTGGATATCCAACTCTGGCCACTCACCGGACGCGAGCGCTTTGGCAGTGCGGATGAATCCTCGCTGTTCGACCGCTGGGACACGCCGGCCCGCTTCGCGGTGCCCGAGAACCCGCCCGACATTCTGGGGTATCTGCAAATCGCACTGGCTGGAGGCTTTCCCGCCGCAGTAGAAGCCTCGGACGCCGGTAGGCGGTCCCGGTGGATGCGAAGTTATGTCCAAGTTGCCACGACCCGCGATCTCGGCGAGTTCGACAGCCACACTGGCCGCCGGCGCAGCCCGGAGCGGATGCGGCGGTACATGCAGGCGTATGCGCTGCATACCGCCGGTGTAGTCGCAGACACTGCTCTCGCTGAGTCCGCTCAGCTAGACCGAAAAACTGCGGCGGGCTATCAGGAGATCATGCGAGTTCTCCGACTCACTGCCGATGTCCCGGCATGGCGCTCCAACCGTCTCAAGCGCCTCATCTCGACTCCGAAGCGCTATTTCACCGATTCGGGACTATCGGCCTGGCTGTCAGGTGTGGACTTCGACACGGCCATGGGGAGCGCCGACGCCCGAGGTCGCCTGATCGACACCTATGTGGCAGCCCAGCTTCGCGTGGAGGCCGAAGCATCGAGTCGACCGGTGCAGCTATACCACCTGCGCTCGGAGCGCGGAGAGCGTGAAGTCGATCTGATCGCCGAGTTTGGTTACAAGGTGGCCGCATTCGAGGTCAAGACCGGCAGCACCCCGACCTTGCGAGACGCCCGCCACATCGCCTGGCTGCGCGACCAGCTACCACCGGAGCAATTCGCCGGAGGCATCGTGTTCCACACCGGCCGCCACCGCCGCCCGCTAGGGGAAGGCATCGAAGCTGTCCCCATCGCCGGTCTCTGGGGCTGACCATCGGTCCGCTTCAGCAGCCTTCGAGCATGTCGAACAGTGGAAGGCCTGTGGAAGATGGTGTATCGATGATGTGCCGTAGTGTGTCGGCGGCAGATCACAAGGAGGTCCCATGACTGATCAGCGCCAGCAGGAGCATTATCCCGGGTTCGGGGGCAAGATCGGCCGGATCATCGCCACTTCTGAGTCCTGGTGGCCGCCCGAGCCCAGCCCACCGGCCGATGCCCCCAACGTCGTGATCGTGCTGGCCGACGACATGGGATTCTCCGATCTGGGCTGCTATGGCTCGGAGATCCCCACTCCTGCCATCGACGCATTGGCCGCCTCCGGGGTCCGCTACACCAACTTCCACGTCACCCCGTTGTGCTCGCCCACTCGGGCCGCGCTGTTGACCGGGCTCAACCCCCATCATGCGGGCATGGGGTTCGTGGCCAACGCCGACCCCGGCTTTCCCGGCTACGCCGGCGAGCTGCCTCACAACCAGTCAACGCTGGCCGAGATGCTCCGAGCCCACGGCTACGCCACCATGGCCGTGGGCAAGTGGCACCTCTGTCAGGAGGCCGACCTGTCGATCGCCGGGGACACCCACTCGTGGCCGTTGCAGCGGGGTTTCGACCAGTACTACGGGTTCTTGGAGGCCCTGACCGACTTCCACTTCCCCCACATGCTCTTCGAGGGCAACAACCCCGTCCATGTGGACGAGTATCCGGAGGGCTACTACCTCACCGACGATCTCACCGACCGGGCCTGCCGCATGATCCGCGACGTCAAAACCACCGACCCGGACAAGCCGCTCTTCTTGTATTACGCCCACGGGGCAGTGCACGCTCCGCTGCACGCCAAAGCCGAGGACACCGCCCGCCACCGGGGCAACTACGACAAGGGGTGGGACCAACTCCGCGAGGAGCGCCTAGCCCGACAGAAGGAGTTGGGCATCGTTCCGCCCGACGCCGAGCTGCCGCCCCGCAACACCGAGCCCAACGAAGACGTGCGGGCCTGGGACAGCTATCCCGAGCCCGACCGCCGAGTCATGGCCCGCTATATGGAGGTGTACGCCGCCATGGTGGAGTCGATCGACGACAGCGTGGCCCGCATCTCAGCCGAGCTCGAGGCCCTCGGCCAGCTCGACAACACCATCTTCGTGTTCACCAGTGACAACGGCGCGTCCCGCGAAGGCCGAGCCCAGGGCAGCACCTCGTATTTCACCCACAGCGGGACCGGTGCCCGGCCCTCGCCACCAGTGAGCGAATTCGAGTTGGAGGCCCTTGAGGCCGACGCCATTGGCGGTCCCACCACCTGGCCCCACTATCCCCGGGGCTGGGCCATGGCCTGCAATACCCCTTTCCGGCTGTACAAGATCACCGCTCACCGGGGAGGCCATTCGGTGCCCATGGTGTTGTCGTGGCCGGCCCGCACCGAGGCGATCGGCGGGGAATTGCGCCATCAGTACACCCACATCACCGATCTGCTGCCCACCTTGGCCGATCTCTTGGGCCTGGACGTGCCCACCGAGCGCCACGGACAGGCTTCTGACGCTCCCGACGGCGTGTCGTTCGCCGACTCCCTGGATGATCCCAACGCCCCCTCCGACCACACCGAGCAGTACATCGAGTGCATCGGCCATCGAGGCATCTATCGCGACGGCTGGTCGGCGGCCATTTTCCACGAGCATCACACCCCGTTCAGCTCCGACCGCTGGGAGCTGTTCAACCTGGCCGACGATTTCAACGAGCGCAATGACTTGGCCGCCGCCGAGCCCGAGAAACTGGCCGAGATGGTGGAGGCCTGGGAGGAGGCCGCCTGGCGCAACCGGGTCTTCCCCCTCGACGAGGCCTC
This sequence comes from bacterium, assembly GCA_028820035.1. GTDB lineage: Bacteria > Actinomycetota > Acidimicrobiia > Acidimicrobiales > Bin134 > Poriferisocius. The sequence continues at coordinate 3,335 of JAPPKI010000250.1, forward strand.
CGGTTTGTTCCGCACCCTCAAGCCGCCCGAACACGCCAAGCTCACCCGGGAGCTGCGCATCCTCCCCGGATCGCCCACCGTGGAGCGACTGCGG
>JAPPKI010000279.1 GCA_028820035.1 bacterium
ATCACCCAGTCACCCCACTAGCGGCGACCAGGCTCATCAACCTCACTCCTCGTCGGTCTCGTCGGTCTCGTCGCGCTTGCTTTGCTCTCGGACCTGCACTCGGGCCGACCCGGTGTACTCGGGGAGCCATCCCGTGACCATATACACCACTCGTTCGCCGATGTTCACCGCATGATCGCCAATGCGCTCGTAGTACCGGCTGATCAAGCAGAGCTGCACCGCGGCCTGGAGGTCGATAGAACCGTCGTTGTGGGCCTGGAACACTGCCTGCACGCATTCGCGGTTGAGGTTGTCGAGCTGGTCGTCGATGTCGTCAAGGGCCGAGGCCAATCCGGCATTGCCTAATACATACGAATCGATGGCCAGACGCACCAGCCGGCACGCCTCATCGCTCATTCGCACCAGCAGCCCCCGAAGAGTGGCGTCGTAGCGGGTGCCGTAGATGCGCCTCGTGGCCTTGGCGATGTTGACGGCCAAGTCCCCTGACCGCTCCAATTCGGCGTTCAGCCGGAGGGCGGTGCTGAGAGCCCGCAGGTCACCGGCCATGGGAGACTGGAGGGCCAGCACCTGATGGCACCGCTCCTCAAGGTGTACCGACAGGTAGTCGAGCTGATCGTCGGCGGTAATGAGCTCCTGGGCCAGCTTCAGATCGGATTCCAGCAGAGCCTCGGTGGCCCGGGGAATGGACTCCGACACCAACGCGGCCATACGGACGATGCCGGCCTGGATTTCGTCCAACTCCTCATGGAACGACTTGCGGAGCTCCTCCATCGCTGCCCCTCGGATCAGCCGAATCGGCCGGTCACGTAGTTCTCGGTGCGCTCGTCGGAGGGGTTCGAGAAGATGGTCTCAGTCCGGTCGTATTCCACCAGCAGACCGCTCCGCTGGTCGGTGGTGGAATCGAGCTGGGCGGTGAAGAACGCGGTGCGGTCGCTGATGCGGGCGGCCTGCTGCATGTTGTGGGTGACGATCACGATGGTGTAGTCGTCCTTGATCTCCTGCATCAGATCTTCGATGCGGGTGGTGGCAATGGGATCGAGAGCCGAGCATGGTTCGTCCATCAGCAGCACATCGGGATCCACGGCGATTGCCCGGGCGATGCACAGCCGCTGCTGCTGGCCGCCGGACAGCCCCAGGGCGGAGTCCTTCAGCCGGTCTTGCACCTCGTCCCAAAGGGCGGCCCGGCGCAGCGACCGCTCCACAATGTCGTCCAGGTCGCCTTTCTTCTTGGCCATCCCGGTCACCCGGGGGCCGAAGGCGATGTTGTCGTATATCGACTTGGGGAACGGATTTGGCTTCTGGAACACCATGCCGATGCGGCGGCGGACCTCCACCGGATCAACCCGGGAGTCGTAAATGGACACGTTGCGGAAGTCAACCCGGCCCTCGACCCGGGCGATGGGGATGAGATCGTTCATCCGGTTAAAGCAGCGCAACACCGTGGTCTTCCCACAGCCTGAAGGGCCGATCATGGCGGTGATCTCGTGCTCGTACACCGTGAAGGTGGCCCCCTGAACGGCAAGGAAGTCACCGTAAAACACGTTGATGTCTTCCACCTCGAATACCGGGTCGCCGCTGGCGTCAGGGGCAACCGCCTGCCCGGTGCGATCAATGTCCAAATGAAGTTGAGGAGTGACTTCGGGCTCGACCATTTCAGGGGCCATACTTCCAGAGACTTCTACCACGAATCACCCTCTCTTTTTCTCGAAGTGGTTCCGCATCAATATGGCCGCCGCATTCATCAGGATAACGAACACCAGCAGCACCACGATGGCAGCGGCCGCGGCTTCGGCAAAGCCCGGATCGCGGCCCGAGTTCTGCACCCACTCCACGATGATTACGGGCATGGCCATGAATGCCTCCGCGTTGATAGCGCTGAAGTCCAGGAACGCCGGATCTGTGCCCAGGCGACCGGTTACCGCGCCGACAAGGAGAATCGGGGCGGCTTCGCCGATACCCCGGGACATGGACAACAGCGTCCCGGTCAATATGCCGGGAGCGGCGTAGGGCAGCACCTGGCTGCGGATCATGGTCCACTTGGTGGCGCCCACACCGTAGGCCCCCTCTTTGAGTCCTTGCGGGACCGCCCGGATGGCCTCCTGAGCGGTGATGATCACGATGGGCAGCACCAAGATGGCCAGGGTGATGCCTGCCGACGCAATGGACTTGCCCCCAGTGAGATCGCCCAGGGTGTTCACAAAGTAGAACAGGCCGAGCAGGCCGTAGACCACCGAGGGCACGCCGGCCAGATTGCGGATGTTCAACTCGATGAATCGGGTGGACCGGTTCTTGGGGGCGTACTCCTCCAGCCAGATGGCCGCGCCAATGCCGAATGGGAAGGCCAGCACGGCCACAAACACCGCGATCCAGAACGTGCCCACCAAGGCCTGGTGGACGCCCAGCTTGTGGTCGTGCGAGACCGACCGCATGGTCCCGTTCAAGAACCCGCCGGGGCGGCCGGTGAGCACGCCCCAGGCGTCCACCACTACGTCCACGATCAGCACGCCGAGAATAAAGAGCGAGATCGCCAAGGTAAGCAACAAAGTGGCCTGGAACACCCGGCCTCTGATGTCCCACGCCCGACGCTCCATGGCCTGCACCATCATTTTGCTGGTGCGAGGGCCAACCAGCCTGCCGACCGCCATCAGTACTGCTCCCGCACCCGCTGGACGAACCGGTTGGCCACAATGTTCAGCCCCATGGTCATCACGAACAATACGAGGCCTACAAAGAAGAGGCTCTGGAAGGTGAGGCCTTCGCCTACCACGTTGTCGGTGCCCCGGGCCAGTGAGGCCATGGCCGCAGTCATGGGGAGGCTTCCGTCTAAAGCGCTGTCGGTGTAGGTGGCGGTCTGGGACGCGCCCCCGGCCAGGAACACCACCATGGTCTCACCCAAGGCTCGGGATACGGCCAAGATGAATGAGGCCACCAGCCCGGAGATCGCGGCCGGGATTACCACCCGGACGGTGGTGGTCATCTTGCGAGCCCCCAAACCAGAGGACGCCTCCCGCAACGACATCGGCACCGCATTCATGGCGTCTTCGGAGATGGACGCCACCAACGGAATGATGAGGACCCCTACTCCGATGCCTGAGGCGAGCAGCGAGCCAGCCGCCGGCCCGTTGAAGAGGGTCTTGACCACGTTGGGGGCAATCCACTCCAGGGCGAAGAAACCGAGAACCACGCTGGGGATCCCGGCCAAGATCTCCAAGATGGGCTTGAGCGTCCGACGGACACCGGGGCGGGCATATTCCGACAGTAAAATGGCCGCCCCCAGGCCCAGCGGTGCGGCCACGATCATGGCGATGCCGGTGACGATGAAGCTGGCCACTATCAGCGTTTTGATGTCGTAGATGCCCCGGCGGGGGAACCAGCCGATGTCCCACACCGCGCCCCAGTCCACCTCGACCATGAACGTCCAAG
>JAPPKI010000492.1 GCA_028820035.1 bacterium
GTAGTACTCCAGCAGGTAGTTGGTGCTGCGGCCCATGGCCGCGGCCCGAAACGACACCAATCCGCCCCGTCCGTCGTCGTCCCGGCGGACTATCTCAACCTGCTTCACCTCGGAGGCCCACTCAGGATAAGACTCGAAGTCGCACACCACCTCAAAGCACCGCTCTGGCGACGCCTCAATGGTGATGCTCTTGGTGGCCTGGTCAAACATCGTCACCGTTCCTGCTGGAGTCGCTTCGTTCTGGGATTGTGCCTTCGGAGGGCCGGGGCGGGAAGGTCCCGTACCGAGCTCCCCATGCGCCGGACAAGCCCAGCGCATAGACAGGAACCAGGATACCGAATGCAGAGGCGGTAAACGGGCGGACCGAGGCGGCGGCCAGCGCCACCACCACTTCGGCAGCCAGCGCAGCCATCATCGAGAACCGCACCGAGGGCGGCGCGCAGCCCGCGAGGAAGTAAAGGCCCCCCACCCCGATCAGCTCGTAGCGGCTGCGCTCCAGGGCCCGCTGGAAGGCCCAGAGCATGGCCGCGCACCCCGCGGCCAACAGCCCGAGCGATACCACTGCGATGGGAACGGCCATGAGATCGGGAAGGGCCGTGGTGGTGATAGCGACGGCTGTGAACCCGCCGGTTCCCGCCCAGCACGCCCGCAGCAGGTTTTGGCCCTCGACTTCTGGGGGCACCAAGCGATCGCCCAGGGCCATCAGCGGTTCCTTCTCAGGGCGGTGACACGGGCAGTCACGGGCGGTCTTTTCCCCGGGCGATGACTTCGGTGATCACAGTTCGAAGTCGTTCGGCCATGTGGTCGTAGGAGAATTCGGCCACTGCCCGCAACCGGCCCTCCAACCCCATTCGTTGAAGGCGGACTCGATCCGACAGCAGGGCATCCAGAGAGGCCGTCACCGCGTCGAGATGGCTGGGCCGGTCCACGACCAGTCCGGTTCTTCCGTGCTCCACCGCTTCGGCCGCTCCCCCGCTGTCCCCGGCCAGCTGCGGGACTCCGGCTGCCGCCGCTTCCAAGAACACAATGCCAAATCCCTCCTGCTCCAGTCCCCCCCAGCGCTGACGGCACATCATGGCGAACACGTCGGCACAGCCGTAGAGGTCGGGCAGGTCGGCATCGGCCACCCGATCGAGCAGGCGGGCGGGAGCACCAGTGCGCCCAATGAGCCGGTCCAACCGGGCCCGGTCGCGTCCGGCCCCGGCCACCGCCAGCGTGAGCCCGGGATGGCGATCAGCCAAACGAGCCGTCGCCGCGATCAGCACATCCATGCCCTTGCGGGGCACCAGCCGGCTGATCGACACCACTACGGGTGCATCAACGGGCAAGCCGAATCTCCGACGGGCTTCGAGCCGTTGAACAGCATCCAGGGGCTTGAACCGGTCCACATCCACCCCGGGCGGCACGATCACCGCAGGAAGCGGTCCACCAGCGGCCCGCTCAGCTTCGGTCACCGAGTACCGGCCCGCAGTGATCACTACCCGAGCGCCCCGTAGCACTCTGCCCAGCACCTGCCTCGTACCAGGGAGGCGGCCGGGAACGGTCACCTCGGCGCCGTGGAGAATCACGCCGTAGGGATGGGGCAAGCGGGGGGCCAGCGCTCCCAATGGAACTGCCGGGTCGTAGAGCACCAGCTCGGCATCAATCTCGGCAGCCAGCTCGGTGATCTCCTGCCCCATCTCCTGGGTGGGGAGCAGAAACTGGCGGGGCGAGCGGATCACCTGGTGGTCTTGCTGGGCATCCCACTCCGCGTCTCCGGGATGGGAGCGGGTCAGCACGCAGACCTCTTCCGGGGGCAGTCGGCGCCACAGCTCCCACAGGTAGTTCTGGATGCCCCCCAGCTTGGGGGGATAGTCGTTGGTCACCAACAAATGCCGGGGCATAGCTCAAACCGGTGCTACCGCGCCCACGCCGAGGCGAGCCGCAGCCCATTCAGCGTGGCGCACCAGCATGGAGTCGGAGTGGGCCAGATAGCGGACCACGGTCTCAACCACATCGGGGTCGGCCCCCCGGCCCGAGTTCCCCAACGCAACCAGCGCGTTGCGCCGCACATAGCGAGGCTCACGCTGGGGGATGTACCAGCGGCCGTAACGGGCCATCAGATCGTCGTCATCCGATTGCAGCAGCTCTACTAGGTCCACCCAGCAGATGTCGTTCTCGGGGTCGCCATCGAACTCCTCCCCCGCACCGCTGCCGCCCGACTCAGCCATCCTGTTGGGCGGGCACACCTCCTGGCAATCGTCACACCCGTAGATCCTGTCGCCCAGCGCTTCCCGGAACTCCAGCGGGAAATCACCATCTGCCTGGACCAGCCACGCCAAGCACCGCCGGGCGTCGACCACACCGGGAGCCACAATGGCGCCGGTTGGGCATCCGTCCAAGCAGCGGCGACAGGGTCCGCACTGATCGGCAACCGGCTTCGATGGCTCAAGCGCCGCGGTGGTGATCACTGAGCCCAGCACGAACCAGCTCCCCCGACCGGGCAGCAAGATATTGCTGTTCTTGCCGTACCACCCCAGCCCCGCCCGTCGGGCCGCCTCTCGATCCACCAGGGCATTGTCGTCGGCCACCACTGCGGCTTGGTGCCCCGCATCTCGCAGCATGTCGGCTACCTGGCCCAGTGCATCGCGCAGCCTGGCGTAGTGGTCGCTTCGGGCGTAGGCGGCCACTCGGCCAACCGCCCTATCAGGCGCCGGCGAGGCGGAGTTGCGATAGCCGAGTGCGCCAACTACCAGGGACTGGGCACCACTTACCGTGCGGCCGGGATCGGTGGAGCGGTCGGGGTTGCGATAGGTGAAGGCCATACCGCCGTGCAGGCCTTGCTCCCGCCGGTCCAGGAGTGTGCTCCGGGTGGACTCGAACGGCTCGGCCGGTGCCACGCCAACCGCGTCGAGTCCGGCCGCCACACCTACGGCAATGACCTCTTCTGCGACGAGAGTGCTCACCGGCCCGCGAAATCGACTATGCCCGGTCTCATTCCCTCTCCTCACCGGCGCGGGCTTCATTCGAGGTCGAGACGAAGGCTTCCAGCACTTCGCCGGCCCGTCCTTCGTCGATAGAGGCCGCCGCGGCCTCCAGCCCTTCTTCCAGTGTGGCGGTCGCTTCGGCCACTACCAGCGCGGCGGCGGCATTGAGCACCACGATGTCCCGATGCGCACCCGCCTGGCCGTCGAATACCCGCCGCAGGCATTCGGCGTTGACCGCCGCATCCCCGCCCTTTAGATCCGCAGCGGCCGCGGGAGCCAAGCCGAGTTCGGCAGGGTCCACGGTGTGGCGAAAAATCTCGCCTTCTCGCAATTCCCACACATCGGTCGGGCCGGTGGTGGTCAGCTCGTCCAAGCCATCGTGGCTGTGCACAATCATGGCCCGCTCCGAACCGGTGGCGGCGAGCACCTCCAGCATGATCTCGGCCATCG
>JAPPKI010000297.1:0-3095 GCA_028820035.1 bacterium
TGGCGCCGTCGGGCAGCGCCGAGAGCTGGTCGGCGCCGATCATGTGCATGGTCTCGGGCAGGGCCGGCGCGTGGATGGACAACACGTCGGCGCTCGCGCACAATTCGTCCAACTCCAGCTTCTCCACCCCCAGCGAGGCCGCTTCTTCAGGCGAGACATACGGGTCGTAGAGCGTCACCTTCAAGTGGGGGAAGGACCGCAGCAGCTCGATCACCCGCCGACCGATCAACGAGGCCCCGAGAATGCCGATGGTGCGGCCATGGTTGCCCCACTGGCGGTCGCCCATGGCCGACAGGGCTGAGAAGTCCGCCGGGCCCCGGCGCCACAGCACCCCCTTGTTGGCAAACAAGATGGCGGCCAGGGTGAACTCGGCCACCGGCTCGGCATTGGCGTTGGCCCCGCTGGTCACCCTGATGTTCCGATCCCACACCGCATCGGTCAAGGTCATCTTTACCGTGCCCGCGGCGTAGGCAAAGAGGCCCAGCTTCGGGGCCCGATCCAGCATGGCGGCGTCCAGCGGGGGGCATCCCCAATGGCCGATGATCACCTCGGCTTCGGCCAGCACGACAGCGGTCCCGTCGTCCCATGCCCCGATGGGCTCGTCATTCAACAGCGGCCCCAATGCTCGCAGCCGGTCTAGTTCGGCCTCGCCAAACAAATCCATACCCGGCCAGTGGGCGATGGCGATGTTGGGTTGCCCTCTGCTCATTGCCAGAAGTCTCCCAATATCGGCTAGACCATTCACAAGCAAGACCGAAAAGGGGAACGGATATGGCTGATCTGGTCAACTACGAAGGCAAGCGGGTGCTGGTGGTGGGCGGGGCCACCGGCATGGGAGCGGCGGCTGCCCAGAAGGCGGCCTCGCTGGGGGCCCACACCATCGTGCTGGACATTGCCGAGGTGACCTACGAGTGCGGGCAGTACATAAACGTCAACCTGGGCGATCAGGCCAGCGTGGACGCGGCTGTCGAGGCCATCGAGGGTCCGGTGCACGCGGTGCTGGCCTGTGCCGGAGTGGCCGACGGTACCGGCAACCTGATGTTGATCAATTTCACGTCGCAACGCCATCTCATTGAAGCGCTGATCAAGGGCGGCAAGCTGGGCCGGGGCAGCTCGGTGAGCTTCATTTCATCCGCGGCCGGGATGGGTTGGCTGGACAACCTCGAGCAGGTGAAGGACTTTTTGGCCACTCCCGATTGGGACACCGCTGCGGCGTGGATCGACGAGAACGAGGGCACCGACAGCTACATGTTCTCCAAGCAGGCCATCAACGGCTACGTAGCCGCCCAGGCGTTCCCCTTCCTGCAAAAGGGCATGCGCATCAACTCCATCATGCCCGGACCCACCGACACCCCATTGGCCCGGGCCAACGCCGACCTGTGGCTGGCATTTGGAGCCAGTTACCGTGAGGCCGCCGATGTGCCCACCCTGGTTCCCGAGCAGATGGGCGACACGCTGCTGTTCTTGAGCAGCGATGCGGCCAGCGGAATCAACGGGATCAACATGCTGGTTGACCAAGGCCACACCAATGCGTCGCTGGTCGACGCCTGGGACGACCCCTTCGTGAAGGTGATGGCCGGGATGATGGAGTTCGATCCGGCCATGTTCGGCATGGATGAATGAGCAATAGCGCCCGATGAGCGGCGAACTACCCGAAATCTTGGAGCTCACCGAGGTCGGTGAGCAGCGGTATCACGTCTTCCAGCCGGCGGAGTCGGCCGAGGGACGCGATGTGGTGTTCAGCGGGCAGCTCATGGCCCAGATGATGATGGCCTCCGACCGGGAAGCGGGCGGAGCCAAGGACATTCGCTCGGTGCACGCCATCTTCGCCCGGGCCGGCACCTACACCCTGCCCGTCGAGGTGGATGTCGACTCCATGCAGGCCGGGCGTACCTGGGCCAGCGATGCGGTCACCGCCATCCAAGGGGGCAAGCTTCTGAGTCGGGCCTTGATCTTGATGAGCACGGTGGACGACGATTTGATGCGCCACGAGCCGGCAATGCCCGATGTGCCCGGTCCCGACGGTTTGGACTCCGGATTCGCCTTCATCTTTCCCGGCGCCGAATGGCGACCGGTGCCCGGCGAACCGGAGATCGACGGCGTGCCGGTGGAGCGGGCCTGGCACCGCTACGAGCCGGGGGTGGAATCTCAAGCCGCCAACCAGGGCATCGCCGGATGGGCCACCTGCGGCAACATCATCGGTTTGGCCATGCGCCCCCATCGGGACACGGTCAGCATCGAGGACGCCCACCGCACCTTGTCCACCGGGGTGATCGCCCACACGCTCCACTTCCTGGACCGTTTGGATGTGTCACAGTGGCTGCTCATCCAGATGTTGGGCACCAAGGCGGCCAACGGCCGGGTCTACGGCCAGGGCGAGGTGTTCACCGCCGATGGCCAGCTGGTGGCCACGTTCCAGCAAGACTCCATGGCCAAAGCTGCCCCCGCTTCCATGGACTCCTCCCGCTCGATGTAGAAGCGATGGCCAGCGGGGACTGTCCAGCAGCCTTAATTCAAGGAGCTCGGTTCGTGTCCTCCCCCACACCACGTCCCCTCGGTTGCAAGCCAGATCTCATAGTGGAGTAGCCACTCAACGGTCCACGGGACGATGGTATGGGTTATCAGATTTGAAGCACTCCATTCACCCGGCAGGTGAAGGCAGAGGGCGTCCTCGTCGAAGGTATGGGGGAGGTCGCGCTCAGGAAGACGTCGGAGGGTGGGCGAAATCACCTTGATCACAGGTCTGTGGGCCCCGTCGAACTCAATTCGGACCGAATAGGTCTCGCTGAGGGGAGAGGGGGTTAGATCGGCGACAAATTTGAGCTGTTGCCTCTCGATTTCGATGTGAGCATCAGGGAAGCGGCTTTGCAAGCCAAGGGCCTGCTGGGCGAATGTGAGCCTCCTGCCCATGATCAACTCCTACCGTAGAAATTGTGGTTGCGGACCCTTGCGGCTTTCGTGCCTCCCGCGGCACTCACCAGAAGGCCGGAGCCGCCAGTCGATGCCAGTACTCCAGCTTCACGACCTGACCTGTAGGTCTTCCCGAGATCCTTAGCCGCGATTCTCACCCCGTCTCCGAAGCCGTCTTCGAGTCG
>JAPPKI010000297.1:3105-3410 GCA_028820035.1 bacterium
CACCCGGTCAAGCCCACGCTGCGCTGCGGCTTCTTCAAGGTCTTTGGACAGCTTTGACGCCCATCGTTGGAATGCACGTCGCCGCGCTGGGTGAGTGCGCCACTTGTCGGCGAAGTTCTCTTCAGGCAATACCGGGTTCGCTATCCATCCGACACCATTTCGGTCCTTGACAAACTGGGTCAGCCGCGGAGCAACGTGGACCACCGCTTCGAATAGGTCATCATGTCCTCCATAAGCGAGACCAACAAGGGTCGTAACAAAGATCGAAGGTGGGTTTAGGTGAAGTTGGTTGGCGAATTGGAGAT
>JAPPKI010000356.1 GCA_028820035.1 bacterium
TGAGTGCGCCGCGGGGCAGCCAAGAAACAGGGGAGTGGCCGTGAGCGCCATCACTGTCGAGGGGTCGCAGCATTTCACCGGGCGGCTGAGAGTGCCGGGCGACAAGTCGATTTCCCACCGGGCGCTGATGATTGCCGCGCTTGCCCATCGTCCGTCTGCTATCCGAGGTCTGTCCGACGGCGAGGATGTCGCCCACACCCGTCGGGCGGTCGAGGCTCTGGGGGCACAGGTCGAAGTCCATAGCGCAGAGGATGCAACGGTCACCGGCGGGCTGGTTGGGGCTACCGGTCCCATTTATCTCGGGAACTCAGGCACTGGCATCCGGTTGCTCGCCGGTTTGACAGCTGGCTTCGACTTCACCACCACGCTGGACGGGGATACCTCCATTCGCCGTCGCCCGATGGACAGGATCATCGAGCCGCTCTCGGCCATGGGGGCATCGGTTCGGGGCAGCGGGGACAGCGGTTCGCTGGCCCCCCTGATCGTGGAGGGCCGCCCTCTGATAGGCATCGAATACACCCTGCCTGTGGCCTCAGCCCAAGTGAAGAGCGCGGTGCTGCTAGCGGCCCTGCAAGCTGAAGGGCCGACCACGGTCCACGAGCCTGCGATCACCCGAGCCCACACCGAGGAGATGCTGGCCGACGCCGGAGTGAGGGTTGAGCAGCAGGGCCGCTCGACAACGGTGTGGCCAGGCGAGGTTGAGGCGCTCGATATCGATGTTCCCGGCGACCCCTCACAGGCCGCGTTCTGGCTGGTGGGAGCCTGTGTGGCCCCCGAGAGCGACCTCACGGTGGAAAACGTCTACCTCGGCCCAGCCCGGGGCGGCTTCGTCGACGTACTGGGTCGCATGGGGGCGGATATCTCGGTCGACTCGGAATCTGGCGACATCCGGGCTCGCACCAGCCAGCTGCGAGCTACCCGGGTGACCTCCCAAGAGCTGCCGGGCTGCATTGATGAGGTGCCTATCTTGGCGGTGGCCGCAGCGTTGGCCGAAGGGGTCACGGTGTTCGAGGGGATCGCCGAGCTGCGGGTCAAAGAAAGCGACCGAGTTGCAGCCATCGTCGAGATGCTCGACGTGCTTGGGGCCGAGAGCGAGATCGACGGTGAAGTCTTGGCCGTGGGGGGAGTCGAACGGCTGAAGGGCGGTACCGTGGATTCCCATGGGGATCATCGGATGGCCATGGCCGCGGCCATCGCCGGGGCCGCGGGTTCCAGCTCGATGAACGTCGAAGGCTTCGATGCGGTGGCCACCAGCTACCCGGGCTTTGCCCGCGATCTGAGCGACAGCACAGGATGGACGCCGTGAGCACCGCCGCCGGGGAGACGGGGGAGGCAGACGCCGTGAGCACCGACGCCGGAGAGATGGGGGAGGCAGACCCCGTGAGCACCGCCGCCGGAGAGATGGGGGAGGCAGACGCTATGAGCACCGACGCCGGGCAAATAGGAGAGGCGGCCGAGCATCTGAGGGTTGTGGCAATCGACGGACCGGCCGGGTCGGGCAAGTCCACGGTGGCCCGGCGGCTGGCCGAGCGACTGGGGCTGGAGTATTTGGACACTGGGGCGATGTACCGCTCGGTGGCTTTCGCCGCGATGGCTCGGGAGGTGGACTTGGCCGACAGCGACGCCATCGTCGAGGTGGCGCGAACCAGCGACATTCACATAGACGACACCTCGGTCATTGTCGACGGAGTGGACGCCACCACTCAGATCAGAGGCCCAGAAGTGACCCGATCGGTGAGCACGGTGGCGGCTATCTCGGGGGTGAGGGAGGTGCTGCGGGTGCGCCAGCAGGCCTGGGTGGTGGAACGGGGCGGAGGGGTTTTGGAGGGTCGGGACATCGGCACCGTGGTTTTTCCCAACGCCGAGCTCAAGGTGTATCTGAGCGCGTCGGCCGCGGTCAGGGCCGAGCGGAGGGCGGGCGAGGTGAGCGCGCTCGACTACGAGACGGTGGCTGCCGACTTGGCGGCTCGGGATGCGGCCGACACGACCCGCCAACACGACCCGCTGACCCAGGCGCCCGACGCAGTGCACATTGACACCACCGACCTCACCGTTGACGAAGTTGTGGACGAGCTGATTGCCCGACTGGGATGAGACAAGTCGAGTTTCATTCCGAGGAGTTGTAGGTCACGTGAACCCGCCCGAGTTTCATTCCGAGGAGTTGTAGGTCACGTGAACCCGCCCGAGTTGCATCCCGAGGAGCTGGAGGTCAAAGGGCGATTGGCAGGGGTGGTGTTCCACTTCTTTGTGCAGCGACTGGCCCGAGCGGTTTTCGGCGCATATTTCCGCTGCTACACCCGGGGACGACGCAACTTGCCTTCAAAAGGCGGGGTGATCATCGCCCCAACCCACCGCTCCAATCTGGACACTCCGATGATCGGGGCATCGGCTGGGCGTCCACTGCGCTATTTCGCCAAGAGCGGCTTGTTCCGAGGACCGATTACCACATGGATATTGGTGAGTATGGGGGCCTTTCCTGTTCGAAGGGACATGGTCGACCGCAGCGCCTTGAAGGCCGCTTTGTCGGTGCTGGAGGCCGGACAGCCGCTGGTGGTGTTCCCCGAGGGTGAGCGCAAGTCGGGCCCCCGCATCCATCCTCTGTTGGATGGGGCGGCCTGGTTGGCAGCCAAGTCGCAGGTACCGGTGGTGCCGGTGGCCATTGGGGGCACCGAGCGGGCCATGGGCATCGGCGTCCGCATGCCCCGCCCCCGTGCCGTCCGCCTTGTGTGGGGTGATCCCCTGGACCCGCCCCAAGTGGACGAACGGGGACGGTTGAGCCGGGAGGCCCTGGCCCAGTACTCCACAGAGCTGCGGGAGACCCTTCAGAGCATGTTCAACGAGGTGCAGCAGGAGCTGGGCATCCCCGCCTGGGATCCTGACGATTCAGAGTAAAGCTGCTCTCAGCGGCTGGCGATCAGCCCGTCGAGCACGTCGCTGGCTGCCACCTTGCGATCCACCATCGGGGTGGGCGACGGTGGGCCGCCCAGGCTGAAAGAAGCCAGGGCTCCAGAGGCCTCGATCAGGTCGCGAAGATTGCGGGGCGGAGGGAAGTACTCGTCTTCGTCGGTGATCGAAACCTCCTCGATGCCTTCGGCTGGGTTGAGTCGGTCCAACACCTCGTTGATCAGCTCTTCAGGAGCGGAGGCTCCGGCGGTTAATCCCACGACGCCGGAGATGTCGTCGGGCATCTCTGACGCCCGGTTGACTCGGAAAACACGCTGGCAGCCCAGCTCTCCGGCCAGCTTCTCCAGCGCCCGGGTATTGGAGGAGTTGGCCGAGCCCACGATGACGACGGTGTCGCATTGCTCGGCGATGGCGGTCAGTGCAGCCTGGCGATTGGTGGTGGCGAAGCACAGGTCGCTGCGCCCTGGCGTCCACATGTCGGGGAACCGGTCTTGGGC
>JAPPKI010000403.1 GCA_028820035.1 bacterium
GGGAGGACTCGGCCTGCGGGAGGGGGCCTTGGTGCTTTTCCTCCACGACTTGGGCGTGATCGACGAGCGGGCCATCGCCATGGGGCTGCTGCTCTACTTCCTCACCGTGGCCGGCCGCCTGGTGGGGCTGCCGGCACTGGTCTTCGGCGGCCGCCACTGGCAACGGGCCTCGCGCTTCCGCCATGAGCGCTGACCACCGCTGATACCCGGAGCCATGACGCTCTCCTCGCTGAAGTCGGGCACCAAGTCCAAGAGCCGCACTCGGCCCCGCTGGTACCTGGAACTGGCAGTCATCGGGGCCTTCTACGGCATCTACTCCTGGGTGCGCAACCAGTTCGGATCTGCCGCGGTGGAACCGGACAAAGCGCAAGCCAACGCGGAGCTGGTGATCGACTGGGAGCGCAGCATCGGCTTGTACTTCGAGCGCGACCTTCAAGACCTGTTCATCGGCTGGGTGGCGTTTATCCAGTTCTGGAACCTGTTCTACGGGCTATTCCACTTCGCGGTCACTGCGTTCACCCTCATCTGGCTCTACTGGCGCTTCCCCCGGCACTACCCGTTCTGGCGCACCACCGGGCTTTTGACCACGGGCTCGGCCCTAGTGGGGTTCGCCCTGTTCCCTCTCATGCCCCCCCGCTTGCTGTCGGTGGGCGGGCGTTACGGCGGCGATCTGGCCGAAACCGGGTATGTCGACACGGTGACCGAGTTGGGCGGACTGTGGTCGTTCACCTCGGGCGCGGCGGAAACGCTCTCCAACCAGTACGCCGCCATGCCCAGCCTCCACTTCGCCTGGGCCATGTGGTGCTATCTGGCATTACGCAGGCATTTGGTGAACCCGGTGGCAAAATGGGCCATCACCGCCTACCCCTGGCTCACCCTGTTCCCCATCGTGGTGACCGCCAATCACTACTGGATCGACGCGGTGGGTGGGCTGGGCGCGTTGGGCGTGGGCTGGGCGGCCGCTCGGGGCTACCACGCGTGGCGGGACCGCGAGTAACCTGGATCGCCCAACCCGCAGGGAGGGAAATGGACACCAATCATTTACGCACGGTCACCTGTCCCGCTGATCTGCGCCGACTGGGTGACGAAGAATTGACCGAGCTTGCCGAGGAGATCCGCGAGTTCATCGTCGAGACGGTCAACTCCACCGGAGGTCACTTGGGCTCCAACCTGGGGGTTGTGGAGTTGACGCTGGCCCTTCATCTGGTGTTCGACTCTCCCCGCGACATCATCCTGTGGGACACCGGCCACCAGGCCTACGTACACAAAATGCTCACAGGGCGGACCGACCAATTCAAGACGCTGCGCCAACCCGGCGGCCTGTCTGGATACCCGAGCCGGGAGGAGTCCCCCCACGACTGGATCGAGAACAGCCACGCCTCCACCGTGTTGAGCTACGCCCATGGCCTGGCCACGGCACAGCAAGCCGCCGGTGGCGAACAGCGGCGGGTGATCGCCGTGGTGGGCGACGGATCACTCACCGGAGGGGTGGCCTTCGAGGGGCTCAACAACATCGGACACTCCGGGTGCAATGTGACCCTGGTGCTCAACGACAACGGACGCTCTTATGCCCCCACCATCTCCCGGCTGTCGGAGAGCCTGCTGCGGGTGCGGATGGACCCCCGGTATGTCCGCACCGACAACCAGGTACGCAAGGTTCTTCAGAACATCCCCTGGGTGGGCGATCTGGCCGGCCGTACCGTGGGGGCCGCCAAGGCCGCGGTGCGGGAGATGGTGGAGCCCCGCACGTTCTTCGACGAGTTGGGCATCAGCTACTTCGGGCCGTTCGATGGCCACGACCTGGGCAAGCTGGAGCGGGTGTTCAGCCGGGTGTCCCATCTTGAGGGGCCGTGTTTGGTACACGTGCTCACCCAAAAGGGCCGAGGGTATGCACCGGCTGAGAACGATCCGGTCAAGAACATGCACGACACGTCGTACGCCAAACCGGGTAGCTACACCGAGGCTTTCACCACTGCGCTTATCAAAGAGGCCGAGGCCCGTCCTGAGCTAGTGGCCATCACTGCGGCCATGCCCGACTCCACCGGGCTGTTGCCGTTCGCCGAGCGGTTCCCGGAGCGGTGCTTCGACGTGGGCATCGCCGAGCAGCATGCCGTGACCGCCGCCGCAGGCATGGCCATGGGCGGGCTCCGCCCGGTGGTGGCCATCTACTCCACGTTCTTGACCCGGGCCATCGACCAGGTGAATCTCGATGTGGGCCTGCACAACCAGCCGGTGGTGTTCTGCTTGGACCGGGCCGGCATCACCGGCGATGACGGGGCGTCGCACCACGGGGTGCTCGACATGGTGCTGCTCACCAAGATTCCCGGCATGACTGTGCTGGCCCCCTCGTCCTACCAAGAGCTTCAACAGATGCTGCACGACGCCTTGGAGATCACCACCGGGCCGGTGGCCATACGGTGGGCCAAAACCGCGGCCCCGTCGGTGCCCGAAGACCAAGTGGGGTTCGGCCTCACGGGTCGCAAGGTGAAAGAAGGCGCCGACGTGTGCCTGCTATCGGTGGGCAAGATGCTGGCCCCGGCAGAAGAAGCTGCCGAACTGCTGGAGGCCGACGGCGTGTCGACCACCGTGTGGGACGTGCGCAGCGTCAAGCCTCTAGACGAGGACATGTTGGCCGACGCCGCCCGCCATCGGGCGGTTCTGACCATTGAGGACGGTTGGCGAGAGGGCGGGGCGGGCAGTTCCGTGGCTCACCAATTGGCCCACTCAGGCCGCGAGGGCACCGTGCCCGCTATCCGGGTGCTGGGCGTGCCCAACGAATACATCCCCCACGGCAAGCCCGACCAGATCCTGGCCGATTGTGGCCTCGACGCCACCGGCATCGCGGAGACGGCCCGCGAGGCGCTCGCCGTCAAGGCGTAGCGAACTGGCCGAGAATTTCTTTGACTGCCTCGCCGTAGGCGGTCAACTTGGCGGGGCCGATGCCGCTAATGGCCCGCAATCCCGCATCGGTGGAGGGGCGATGGGTGGCCAGCTCGATAAGGGTGGCGTTGCTGAACACGACGTAGGCGGGCACGTTGTCGGCTCGGCTGCGCTCCAGCCGCCAGGCTTTCAGGGCTTCAAACGTGGCTGCGCCTACCGGGTCGGTGGGAGGCTGGGACTTGGGGCGCTTCGTCGGCTTGGCTGCGGTGATTGCCCTCGGCGATGAGGCAGGGGCGACCACCACCGGGGGTGTCAGCAGGCTTTCTGCGGTGTCGGGGTCGGGTTGGGGAGGAGGCTTATACCGAGAGGCGAGCTCGTGTTGGAAGTCGGTAGGCGGGTCGCCGCAGATGAGGGTGACCGATTCTGAGCATCGGGTGATGGCCACGTGGAACACCCGCCTCTCCTCTTCGAGGTCGCCGGCCAAGCGGTGGGGCATCAGCCCTTTCGACG
>JAPPKI010000385.1 GCA_028820035.1 bacterium
GGGCTGGGCACCGCCCTATGACGCCACCGTGGTGGAGCTGCTCCACAATGCCGGTTTCCCGCGCCGGAGTCGCTCGGTGACCTACGTTGCCGGGGTGAGGCCGCACCCATTTCTCAGCCCGGAGTGGATCGAAGCGGCTATGGCGCTGCGAGAAGAGCTGGCTTCGACCGCGCTCGATCCCGTTCACGCCGCCAAAGTCAATGTGGTGGTTACTGACACCCCCTTTGGTGATGGCCAATTCCATGCCTACATCGACACAGAGGCCGGAGGGCCGCTGCCGGTTCCGGGCCGACTGGACGACCCCGACGCCACCGTGATCCTCGACTATCCCGCAGCCCTGGCCGCATTCGTGACCGACGACCCTGACATCGTGGCCCATGGCTTTCTGACCGGCGCCCTGCGGGTGGACGGCGACTTGGCCCTGGTCCTCATTCTGTTCGGAGATGGCATGACCGATGAGCAGGCCGCTTTTGCCCGCCATGCCCAATCTCGGCTCCGGGCCCTCACCGCACTCGAATCGGGTTGAGCCCGACTTCCTCAGCCCTCTTGCGGGCTCTGCTCCGCTCCCTCTTCAGGCCTGGTAATCACGCTCACGCACGTCCCAAAGTCCACAACGGTGTCGGCGAGCGGGTTGGACGCCAGGATCTCAGAATCCAGTGGGCCGTCCACCTCGCCCAGGCAGAGGCCGGCTTGCTCAAGAACGTTCGAAGCCTCTCCCACTCCCAGGGTGGCAAGGAACGGCACCCGCACCTTCTCAGGCCCGTCGGAGACCACCACCGTGATCACCGAGTCGGCCGCCACCTCGGTTCCCGGCAACGGCTCCACCCGCACGACCCGGCCTGCTGCTACCACATTGTCGGGCACCTGCCACTCGAGCACGCCCAAGCCAAGAGCCTCTAGCCGCTCACGAGCCACGGCGAGAGATGAGCCGGTAGCAATGTCGGGCACCACCCGGGGCTCTGGCCCCAGCGAGACCACCAAATCCACGCTGCTGCCCGGCTCGACCTCGGAGAACAGCTCGTCTACTTCAATCACCACCCCCTCAATCGCGTTCTCGTCGAAGCGCTGGGTGACATCCCCCACCGACAGGCCCACCGCGGCCAGCGACACTTCTGCGTCCTCCACCGCAAGACCGGCGAGGTTGCCGGGAATCAAAACCAGCTCAGGACCCAAAGACACCCACACAGTGACGGCCTCCCCCCGTTCGAGGCCAGTTCCCGCCAGCGGCGCCTGGCCGAGTATCTGGCCGGCCACGGTGCCGTCCTGGCGCCGTTCGAGGCGTTCGAGCACCCAACCAGATTCGCCCAGGATGCGGGACAGGTGGGCCTCGTCAACCTCGGCCAGGTCGGGCACCGGCTGGGGATCGGTGCCGAACTGGCTGTCCCAAAGGGCGTAGGCCCCGAATCCCGCAGCCCCCAGCACCACGAGCGCCACCACCGCCGCCAGCAGCCTTCGGAGTGCCGAACGACCCTCTCGGGGCGCCGAACGGCCCTCCCGAAATGCCATACGGCCTTTCGCCTTCGGGGCAGTCTCCTCTGAGTGCTTGTCGGGTGCCACCGCGGCCGCGGATTCACCGGTGTCGGGGATCTCCGGCCCCGGCTTGATCAGAGGAAGCGGGGCTGGGCGGGGCAGTGTCTCGGCCGCAGCCAGCAGCCCATGGCCCAGTTCGCGAGCAGAGGGACGGCCGTCGCGCTCCGGTCGTCCCGCCTGCTCCAACACCCGACCCAGGCGGGAGAATTGGCCGGCCAGGTCGAGCTGTCGGCTCATCTTGGCCATCTGGGTGTACTCGGGATCGTCAGACTCGAATGGCACCCGGCCCGACAGCGCCTCGGTCAGCACCAGAACCAGGGAGTAGACGTCGCTTTTCTGGTCGGGGGTCAAGCCCTGGGCCTGCTCCGGGGAGGCGTAGCGCACTGCGTCGATGGCTGAGAAGACCGACCTCGCCATCAGTGCTCCCCCGGTCTCCGACGAGGTTACGGCCCACGACGTGCCCAGATCAGCCAGCCGGGCTCGGCCGCGGCGGGAGAACAAGATGTTGGAAGGCCGGATGTCGCCGTGGATGATCCCCTGGTCGTGGATGTGCTCCAATCCTCGAGCCGCGTCCAAGCCGACCATGAGAACCTGCGATGGAGACAGCAGGTGCCCGGCATCCATCATCCCCAGCAGACTCCCGCCCTCCATGTAGTCGCTCACCACGTAGAGACCGAGGTCGGAGTCTCCCCAATTGTGAGCTGCCACCACATGGGGATGGCTTACCGCGGCGGCTTCCTCGGCGGCCTCCAGGAAGCGGCCGACAAATGCCCCTTCCCCAATCCATCCGTCGGGCAGGACGTCCTCGGAGAGCAATTTGACCGCTACTCGACGCGACTGGGACAGGTCGTAGGCGAGGTACACGTTGGTGAACCGGCCGGTACCAATGTGGGTTACGAGCCGATAACGCCCGCCCAGAACTCGGCCGATCTCGCCGCGGTCATTGGGCACGCATTGAGGGTACTTGCCTAGCGATTCAGATCCGCGCCACTCAGGGTGTCTCCGGCCTCAGCCAGCGGGCACACTGGGTAGGTGCTGGAGTCGGTTGTTCTGCGCCGGGTGCTGTTGGGCCTCGCCGCCCTGGCGGGGGCCGTGGCCATCTTGCTAGCCCTGCTGCTGGCCGACACCGACAATAACGATGTGACCGTTACCGGCAACGCCGCGGTAGACGAGCTCATACCTCCTCGCAGCGCTGAAGTCCTCGCCCAAGAAACAGTCGGCATCGACCTCGCCCCCGGCTACGACGCCCGGCTGACCATCAACGGAGTGGACATCCCCCCCGACCAATTACGCCACCTGCCCAACCTCAACCGCTTCACCTTCCGTCCTGATCAGGGCAAGGTGATCGAGCGACTCCAAGCCGAGCAGAACTGCGCCCTAGTGACCTACTGGCGCCAAGAAGTGGGACCCGCAGAGGCCGACACCATCTCCTGGTGCTTTACCGCGTCCTAATCGACACCATCTCCTGGTGCTTTACCGCGTCCTAATCGACACCATCTCCTGGTGCTTTACCGCGTCCTAATCGACTCGGCCTTCTCCCTGCATCTGCCCATCGAGGGAGCGAAGGGACGCCTCCAGCCGGCGCAAATAGCTGGCAAAATCCTCCGACTCTCCGTCGTGCAACCACTCCAGCCGGGTGCGCTCGCGCTCTAGGTGCTCGCCCATGAGCTGATCGATCAACTCTCTGCCTTCCGGGCTGAGTTGGGCCATCATGACCCGGCGATCATCAGGATCAGGCACCCGACGGACCAGATTCAGATTCTCGAGTTGGTCCACTCGCCCGGTCATGCCCCCGGAAGTGAGCATGGTCATGGCCGCCAGCTCACTCGGCTTGGCTTGAAACGGCTCGC
>JAPPKI010000530.1 GCA_028820035.1 bacterium
ACTATGTGCGGGCGTTCACCCAGGATGCCCCGGTGGCCAAGGTCTTGCAGGCCTGCACGCTGATGAAGCCCCTCGACGGTGCCGTTATCGATCCCGGCTGGCCGCGGGTCTCGTCGACAACGCCGCTGGAGGCCGCGCTCCCCCACTTGCTCGGGTCCACCTCCCCCGTGGTGGTGTGCGATGAGGATGGGCCGCCGGTGGGATTGCTCCACGGGGATGATGTCGCGGGCGTGATTTCTGAGAACCGCCCATGACAACGGTGCCATGACAAATGTGACCGGGGCCCGCCGCAAGGCCAACGGGCTTCGAACTGCGTCAGACAGCCGCCTGGCGCGCTTTATCCTGGCCGTCGGCGCCATCGTGGTGCTGATTCTGCTCTTCCGGCTGTTCACCAACTTCGACGTCTTTCCAGAGTCCTGGGACATCGGGCTGGCCGACCCCATCGACCGGGCCCGACGATGGCTGATCAACAACCAGACCTCCCACTGGCTGTACACCGTCTTCTTGAACCCCATCACCGACGCCATCGACTGGGGCATCCGCCGGTTGGAATCCATCCTCAGGTGGTTCCCGTGGTACTCCTACCCGCTGTTCACCGGCGTTGGCCTGTGGTGGACCCGGGGGCGGGTGGCCGGAGTGCTGGGCCTGGCCAGTGTGGCGCTGATCGGGGTGATCGACCTCTGGGAGGAGTCCTTCGCCACCCTGGCTCTGATGGGGGTGTCGGTTCTCATGTCCATGGTCATCGGCATTCCGCTGGGCATCGCGGCCTGGCGCAGCGACGCCGTTGCCAGGGTGGTCCGCCCCACCCTGGACGCCATGCAGACCATGCCGGGATTCGTCTATCTGATCCCCTTCGTGCTGCTGTTCGGGGTCGGACGGGTTCCGGCTTTGATCTCCACCGTGATCTTCGCCCTCGCTCCGGTGGTGAGGCTCACCGAGGTGGGGCTTCGGACCGTTCCCCAGGTCACCGTGGAGGCATCAGAGATGTTCGGGGCCACCGAGCGCCAGACGCTGCGGCTGGTGCGCCTGCCCCAAGCCCGGCCAGCCATCTTCGCGGGCATGAATCAGACCACCATGCTGGCCATGAGCATGGTGGTTATCGCCGCGTTCATCGGCGCGGGCGGTCTGGGCCAAGTGGTGCTGCGGGCGATGCAGAGCATCGAGGTGGGACAAGCGTCGGAGGCCGGCATCGCCATTGTGATTATGGCCATCATTCTGGACCGCTTCTCCACCGGTATCGCCACCGCGGACCCGGGACACGACGCCCTCGCCCTTCGGTGGCTCGCCGTCGCAGTCACCGTGGTGGCTGTTGTCGGGGGCTTGCTCGGCCACAACGAGTTCCCCGAATCGCTGAATTGGCAGTTTGCCCCTTACGTGGACGACGCCACCGACTGGGCCCGGGACAACCTGTACGACATAGGCGGCTCGGGGATCGGGACCGGCCCATTCAGCGATTTCGTCACCCTCGAGTTCGTGACCCCGCTGCGCGAGCTGCTCTCCAGCGACATCCCATGGCCCGCCATGATCGGGATCGGGGTGGTCCTCGGACTGTGGGCTAGGGGCATCCGCCTGGCCGTCGGTATCGGAGCAGCGTTGTTCGCCATCGGCTTTTTGGGCATGTGGGCACTGTCGATGGACACTTTGGCCCAGACCATTGTGGCGGTAGCCATCACGCTGATCATCGGCGTGCCGGTGGGGATAATGACTTCGCACAACGATCTGCTCCGAACGGCCTTGAAGCCGGTGTTGGACTTCTTTCAGACAATCCCCAGCTTCGTGCTGCTGGTGCCGGTGATCACCCTTTTCCATGTGGGCCGCATCCCCGGCATCATCGCATCGGTGATCTACGCCCTGCCGGCCGCGGTCCACTACACCGATCTGGGACTGCGCCGGGTTCCCGCCGAGATTCACGAGGCGGCAGAGAGTTTCGGCGCCACCCGAGGGCAGCGCTTGCGCCGGGTGGAGATGCCGCTGGCCGCGCCAGAGCTGATGGTGGCGGTGAATCAGGTGATCATGCTGATCTTGGCCATGGTGGTGATCGCCGGGCTAGTTGGCGGGGGCGGGCTGGGCCTGGAAGCCGTCCGGGGCCTGCGGCGCAGCGACGCAGTGGGCCGGGGATTCGAGGCCGGTATCGCCATCGTGCTGCTGGCCAGCATCCTCGACCGCCTCACCCGGGCCATCGCCGACCGCCTCCGTCCTCCGGCCGCGGTCTAAGCGATCCCGCCCCGGCAGTTTTCAGCCACTGTCCTCGATCCACGCCGCGGTGGCCGCGGCCTGCTTGGTGCCGTCGAATGAAATGCGCTGGGTGGGCTCCACCTCGAGGATCACCCGCCGAGGAGAGTCCAGAAAACTGGCGAAGTGGCGCTGCATGTCTTCGTCGGGGTGCAGCGCGCCGGCCAGCTCGGGGTAGAACCATGCCTTGGTCTCATCGTCATCGTGCAGGCGGCAGATGCCCTTGTAGGTGACTGTCTGCCTTTGGGGCACCCCCTTGGCGCCGGTGCTGGTCACCACCACGCACACTCGGGGGTCGCGGCGCACCGCGGAGATGCGGGCCCGCTGGGAAGTGGCGGTGAGCCAAAATCGGCCCTGGCGCCAGATGAAGCTCATGATGACCCCAACCGGCCACCCTTCCTTGTTGGCCCAGATAAACGTGCACTCGGTTTGAGCTGCCAGCATGGCCTCCTCGGCATCGTTGTCGAGCCACCACTCCGTCACGTCCTCGTAGTCAGCCGACTCGGTATCGGTAGCTGGCTCGTCGCTCATCAGTCCTCCTCGTTGTCAGTTCTCAGCCATCGCCTGCACCTTGGCTCGGGCGATCTTGCCCAAGGGGCTGCGGGGAAAGGCTTCCACAAAGCGGACATCATCGGGGACCTTGTAGGGGGCGAGGTTGACACGACACAACGAGAGCAGGTCTTCGACGCCGACGTTCGCACCCGCGGCGGGCTGGACGAAGGCCACTACCTTCTCACCCAGGCGGGGGTCGGGTCGGCCTACAACACAGCACTCCGCCACTCGGCTGTCGGCGCCCAGCACCCGCTCGACCTCTGCGGGATAGATGTTGTTGCCGCCTCGGATGATCAACTGGCTGCGACGTTCCACGATATAGAGCTCGCCGTCGGCGTCGAAACGGCCCAGGTCACCGGAGCGAACCACGCCTCCCCGCAGTGCCTCAGCCGAGAGGTCAGGCCGGCCCCAATAGCCCAGCATGGTGCGGTACACACCGGCCCAGTGGCCGTCGCGCTGGGGTCCGAAGCAGATCTCCCCTACCTCCCCGGTCGGCACGGGCTGGCCATCGTCGTCGAGCACTTCCACTTGGATGTGGGGCAGCGGCCGCCCGCAGCTTCCCTCCACGATCGGCAGGTCGGGGTCTTGGCGGG
>JAPPKI010000060.1 GCA_028820035.1 bacterium
ACCCCCGCCATCACCACTCCCTGCTGGCAGCGAATGGCGACCACGGTGGTGGCATGAGTAATAGCCAGATCGGCAGCCGGGACGTCGGGATCGGGCGGCGCCAACCCGGTGGAGCGAAGCAAAGCCGCAAAGTTGGGGCCCGGGTCGCCCCCGGCTTCAAATAGGGGCAACGTCACAATTGGCAGGCTACCGCGATGAGGTCTGAACCGCGCCGGTCCAAACGATCGACTGCCGCAAAGCTCTTCGGGGGATAGGGCTAGGGGGACGAGGAACCGCGCCGGTCCAAACGATCGACTGCCACAAAGGGCTACTGCCCGCCCTTTTGGATATATGACTTGACGAAGTCCTCGGCATTGGTCTCCAACACCTCGTCGATCTCATCCAGCAGGTCGTCGAGTTCGGCCTTCAACTCCTCGACTTGTTCCGAGGCCGCCGGAGCATCTTCAACTTCAGTCTGCTCGCGTTGAGGCGTCGGTTTCTTGATCTGCTCTCTTTCCGCCATCTCATTCCCCTCATGCCCGGGTTCGTGTGGATCACGATATCGCGCCCGCACCAAGGTGAGGGCAATTCGCGGTGGCGCTTCAGCGGGTGCCTGATTCTCTTAGCCGATTCAGCAGATCAGCGGCGGTGTCGCAGTCAGCCAAGAGTTGACCGACATGGTCTGCGGTTCCCCGGGAGGGCTCCATCATGGGCACCCGCCGCAGGGGCTCGTCGCCCACATCGAACACGATCGAGTCCCAGTTGGCGGCCACAATGCTGGAGGCCCATCGTTTGAGGCACTGACCTCGAAAAAAGGCCCGAGTGTCCAATGGCGGCTCGGTGATGGCTGCTTGCGCGCCGTCGGCGGAGATCAACGATTCCAACCCCGCCCTAGCCGCAACCGACCGCTCGGACCGCAAGTCGTGGTACTGGAGGTCGAGTGCGGCCAACCGAGCATCGTCAGGGCGTAGGTTGTGGCGCTGGGCCAAGCCCTGGATCAGCCGATACTTCGCCACCCAGTCAAGCTGGCCGGCCAGGGTAACGGGATCGGCTTCCAGACCGGCCAAGACCTGCTCCCACCGGTCGATGACCATCTCGCCCACCGAGCCGCCCACTGTGTCGAGCCCATGGCTGTCGGCATATTTCCGGGCCTGGTCCAACAGGTCCCATTGGATCTCCAGCGCGGTGGCAGAAGTTCCATCAGCCAGCTCCAGGGGTTTGGCCAGGCTCAGGTCGTAGGACACCTGCCGCATAGAGAGCACTGGCATTCGAAAGCGAAACTCCCGGGGCAAGACGTTGTCCTCCACCATGGCCAGGACAATGGCAGTGGTTCCCAACTTGAGGAAGGTCGCCACCTCCGACATGTTGGCGTCACCGGCGATCACGTGAAGGCGGCGATAGTGCCGGGCATCGGCGTGAGGCTCATCCCGGGTGTTGATGATGGGGCGTTTGAGGGTGGTTTCCAGCCCCACCTCCTCCTCAAAGAAATCGGCCCGCTGGGTGATCTGGAACGGGACGTCTTCGGTAGTCAGACCAGGTGCCTCGGAGCCCACTTTGCCCGAGCCGGTGAAGATCTGGCGAGTCACCAAGTGGGCGGTGGCATGAACCACTATCTGGGAAAAAGGAGTGGCGCGCGCCATGAGGTAGTTCTCATGGCACCCATAGCTGTTGCCCTTGCCGTCGGAATTGTTCTTGTACACCACGAGCTCTTGGCCCGGGGGCAGTATCTGGGCGGCCGCTTCCATGGAGCGCCTGAGAATCAGTTCGGCGGCCTTGTCGTAGCGAGTCACGTCCAAGGCATTGCTGCACTCGGGGGTGGACAACTCGGGATGAGCATGGTCCACGTAATAGCGAGCCCCGTTGGTAAGCACGGCATTCACCAAATGGGTCTCGATCTCGGGGGCCAGCGACCCCAAAGGAGCAATACCCCGGATGTCATTGCCCGGCATCTCGTCTTCGAAATCCCAGGTCACTCCGGCAGCCGGTCCACCCTCCCCCGTGCGCTCAACTTCAGACAGATAGGAGTTGATAAGCAGGGACGAAGCCGCGATCGGATTGGCGTCGTCGGTGCCGGTGTGCGCGATCCCGAACTCGGTCTCGATGCCGCAGATCTTGGGAACCGCCATGCAGGGCACGCTACATGACTTAGGGGGTGGGTCTGGGGCTCAGAGGTATTGGCCGGGGCCGATGGCCTCTATGGAGCGCCCGCCCTGGCTCGACTCCTCGTCGGACAAGAGCGTGCGGACGAACACGATTCGCTCCCCCTTCTTGCCCGAGATCTTGGCCCAGTCGTCGGGGTTGGTGGTGTTGGGCAGATCTTCGTGCTCCCGATACTCCTGATTCACCGACTTCAGCAGGTCGGTGACGTGGATGCCCGGCGCACCGCCGGCCAACAAACGCTTGATGGCCAGCTTCTTGGCCCGCCGTACCACGTTCTCGATCATGGCTCCAGAGGCGAAGTCCTTGAAGTACATGATCTCTTTGTCGCCGTTCTGGTAGGTGACCTCCAAGAACTGGTTGCGCTCCTCTTCCAAGAACATCTCGGTCACGGTCTGCTCAATCATGGCCTGGATGGCCTTGTCGGGGTCGCCGCCGCCAAGACCTTCCACCATCTCGGCGGCGATTGGCAGCTCGGAGGTGAGATAGCGGGAGAAAATGGCGCAGGCCGCGTCGGCGTCGGGACGCTGGATCTTGATCTTCACATCTAGACGCCCCGGCCTCAGAATCGCCGGGTCGATGAGGTCTTCCCGGTTCGAAGCGCCGATCACGATCACATTCCGCAGAGTCTCCACCCCGTCGATCTCGGCCAAGAGCTGGGGCACCACGGTGGACTCCATATCAGAGCTGATCCCGGTGCCCCGGGTTCGGAAGAGAGACTCCATCTCGTCGAAGAACACGATTACCGGCCACCCCTCGGCCGACTTCTCCCGAGCCCGTTGGAACACCAGACGGATCTGGCGCTCGGTCTCCCCCACGTACTTGTTCAGCAGTTCCGGACCCTTGATATTCAAGAAATAGGAGCGTGCTTCCCGGTCCGAGCTCATGTCGGCCACTTTGCTGGCCAGGGAGTTGGCCACCGCCTTGGCGATCAGGGTCTTGCCGCAACCCGGCGGCCCGTACAACAAGATGCCCTTGGGTGCAGGCAACTGGTACTCGGCGAACAGATCCTGGTGAACGAAGGGGAGCTCAACCGCATCGGTGATCTGTTCGATCTGCTCGTCCAAGCCGCCGACCTGCTCGTAGGTGATGTCGGGAACTTCCTCTAGCACGAGGTCTTCTACTTCGGGCCGGGGCAGGCGCTCGACGAGCAGACCCGAGCGAGAGTCCATAAGCGCGGTGTCCCCGCTCTTGAGCGGCTGGTCGATCATCTCGGTGGCCAACTCCACCA
>JAPPKI010000053.1 GCA_028820035.1 bacterium
CCATGGAAACGCTCTGCCGACTGAGCTAAGGAGGCGGGCTGGGAACTCTATCCCTATGAGAAGCCAATATTGCCACTCTGCACCTGCGGCGGGAAAGCCAGAATTGGGAGGTGACGGACGATACGGTGCAGCCCGTGGCCATTCGTGCAGCCCGGCTGGCTGATGCCGAGGGCATCCGTGAGATTTACAACCACGAGGTGGTGAACGGAACCAGCACCTTCGACATCAAGCCCCGGTCGTTGGCCGCCCAGCAGTCGTGGTTGCAGGATCGCAGCGGTGTTCACGCCGTGCTGGTGGCCACGCCCGACGATGACGACGGCGCCGTGATCGGATACGCCTCCCTGTCACCCTTCCACACTCGACCGGCCTACAACACCACCGTGGAGAACTCGGTGTATGTCCATGTCGACCACCGGGGCAAGGGCGTCGGCCGAGCCTTGCTGGAAGAGTTGATCGCCCTCGCCCAGAGCCACGGGTTCCACACCGTGATCGCCCGGATCTCTGGAGGCAACGAAGCATCGGTGGCCGTCCACCGCTCGGTGGGGTTCGAGGTGGTGGGCGTCGAGCGCGAAGCAGGCCGCAAGTTCGGCCGCTGGCTCGACGTCACCGTGATGCAGCTCATGCTGCGAGATTGGAGTGGTCGCTAGTGCCGGCCGGAAGGGCGACTCGTTAGGCCACCTGTTCTTGCTGGGCGGTGGCTGTTTCGTAGATGGCTCTGGGCCCAGCCATTCCATCCCCGAGGGCTTGTGTTGTCAATGTCCACCACGGCCTCATGGCCACCGTACTTCGCGTGGAAATGGGGAGGTGGGTGGTCGCCATAGTACATCTGGATCACGATGCCATAGAAACGGCAGAGTTCAGGCATCCGTGAGCGCGCGGCTCAACTTCGGCATGTATTCCTCCAAAGACAGACCAGTCAAGCGCATGTAGAGCGCGTCCGGGCACAAGTCGATGCTGTCGCCCCAGCAAACCGCGCCTCCATCATCGAGGCCCACATCGGCAAAGAAAGAAGGGTCAGACCATGCCTTGAACACACCTTTGCCTGCTAGGTGCGCTAGGTCGACTTCGCCCTCGGTGCCGTCGGCGAAGCGCAGCCAAATCCGATACGGCTGGCGCGCCTGCACCTCCACCGGACGGATCAGTTCCTCGTTGTAGCGCATCACAAAAAATGCTACTCGGTCATCCCGTGACCTTGGCGAGCAACGCTGTAATCACGTTTGCATGTTGTCGACTCGCTCCACCGGCACCACACCGCCATCGCTGGCACACCTGCCAATCGCGTCAACGACCTTGATAGACATTACATGCGTGTCAATGTTTGAGGGTGGCAGCACCTAGTGGCCAAGGAGCGACCTTGCTCGTTGGGCGACATCATGGGCTTGGTCGTGGGGAGTGGCGGAGACGCCAAGTTGGTCGAAGACATGTTCGGCGTCGATGAATGCTGGGGCTGGCTTGGTTGGAAGCGCAGGGACATAGACGACTTCGAAGTCCACATCGGCAGAGACGTCGAAGTCGCCGCCGGGGGTTGAGATAGTGCCGCCGTCTCGCTGAGCCTCTTGCACGGTCCAGCCCCAGGCCTTCACTTGTTCGGCAAGAGCGGCTTGGTGAGGGACTTGGAACGACCACGCCTGCGCGAGTTGGACGACCCGACCGTTTGTGATTGCAAAGTCGAAGCGCTCAGTGTGGTGGGGCGTATGCAGCACGACGCGTTCGCGCAGCTCTGTCCCCTTGGAGATGTCGAACTCCCTGTAAGCACGCCGCAGCGCTGCAAGAGCCGTGTGCTTATTGGCAAACGTGTGCCTGCGGACGGCGGGATCGAGGATCATGAGGTCGAAGATGCGTTCTAGGGCATCGTCGGCTGAGCCTGCGACCATCGGTGCCGGAGTGCTCAGCTGAACGATGTTCTGATGGTCGGAGTGAAGCCGCCACAGCCACTCCTCGCTCAGCTCTTCCTCGGCTTTGAACAATGAGTGAACCGATCTCTCGAAATCGTCGATTTCGACCCCAAGGCGATCAATGAATGACCAGACCGCGTCGAGCGAAGTGTTTTCATCAAGCGCACGGGCACGCACAGGGTTCTCGATCTGCCGGACCTGCCATTCAGACGACTCCTCGCTGCCTACGATTGCGCCCACATTCACGAACTCGCCACGCGCGGGATCCGGCACAAAGCGGATTACCGAATAGATGTACCTCACGGCATCTCTCCCATGTTCACCAGTCTGGCAGCAACCTCGGGTGCTCTGCTCTCAAGAAACCATCCAACCCGCTCAAGCTCTTCGTCGTCCACTGGCCAACAAGCGGGAATTGCCTGCAATGCCGCGACGAGTTCGTCATGGCTTAGAGACCTGAACCGCTGGGCGTACGCTGCAATCTCCGTTGGGTCAAGGCCACCGCGTGTCCAATTTGGCAGATGTGGTTCGCTCACCCGAGCAATCAGTGTCTCGATGCTCCAGGTCGGGCCGGTCTCGGGCAGATACCAACCATGGTCATGACTGTAAAGTTTACGATCTTCGGGCTCCGCGTACAGCCATTGGTCGTCACCACCCCAACACCAGTCGTAGATCGCGAAGGCGCCAACGTGCCGTTGCGCATTCTCGTCTTTGTCTCGATATTGCAGCGACCGATGCTCGACTGCGCTAGTGATCGCTCGTGAGGCATGGGCGAATCCGCTTTCAATCCGAAATCCGGGACGGAATTCCCATCCTTCAATCTCTGGAGGCAAGAAGACGATGGCGGTTTCACAAACCGGTGCACCGACAAGTTCTCCCGCAGTGGCAACGATGGCTTCCGTGATGGTGACACGCTCACCTTGCTTGTTGTTCAAGGGTTTGACCCACCACTGGTATCCAGCGTCATCAGCGGCAAGGAAGGTACCCGATCCTCCTCTTGGGCTTGGCTTGATAGGCAGTTCTATGACCGGCGGGTTGGTGGGGTCTCCGCGATCAGCAAGGCGGCCACTCCATTTGTCGAATTTCAAAGCCACATTCAGAATGTATCAGAATGTATCCGCAGGCAGTGACAGGAGCCCCTGCTCGCACGCCGGATCCGCAGGCGAGCGCCAGAAGGTGTGGGCTCTGTTGAGTGGGCCGGGGAGGATTTGAACCTCCGAAGGCGAATGCCGACGGGTTTACAGCCCGTTCCCTTTGGCCGCTCGGGCACCGACCCAACGAGGGACAACCCTACCGGCCCGTGGGATGGCTTCCCCACTCGAATTCTGTAGGCAAGGGTGCGGTAGGTTCGGGTGATGCCGACATTTGATGTTTCTTCTGAGCTCGACATGCAGGAGGTCCTCAATGCCGTGGACCAGGCGGCTCGGGAGATCCACAGCCGCTACGACTTCAAGAACACCGGCA
>JAPPKI010000156.1 GCA_028820035.1 bacterium
CGCTGGGACATGACCTACCTGGGCATGCAGATCATGGTGGAGGGCCTAGCCCTGGCCGCCTTCGGCTTCATGCACCAGCTAACCCCCGAGCCCCTGCTCAAGAAGCTCCTCCGCTACGTGATGGCCGACGAGGCCCGCCATGTGGCCTTCGGTGTGCTCAGCCTCCAGGAGTTCTATAGCGAGCTCACCGTTCCCGAACTGCGGGAACGGCAGGAGTTCGCCTTTGAGGCCGCGGTGCGGATGCGCGACCGGTTCTTGTCCCAAGAGGTGTGGGAGCGCATGGGCGTGCCGGTGCGGCCCATGGTGGAGAATTTCCTGTCGTTACCCGCCGATCAGAAGCCGTTCCAAAACATCCTGTTCTCCAAGATCGTGCCCAACTGCAAGAAGCTCGGTTTGCTAGATGCCGGCGACGGCTGGCTCCGGCGCCGGTTCGAGGAGATCCATGTCATCGAATTCGAAGACTGGGTGGACACCGGCGAGGAATACGAAGACTTCCAGCTCGACGAGGCCGCCGCGGTCTGAGTTGTCGCCTCTGCGGCTACCTATCGCACTTTGTAGGGCTGCCGAATCGGGGTAGACGGTAGCGATTCCCAGCTATTAGTCGATAAGTCCATCCAGCGAGCGGGCTGATTGGTCCCAGGGTGAGCAGGCGGCCTAACGGGGGCCAGGGAGCGCGCATGGCTCTCAGGGCTTGGGCGATGCATCGGTGCTCGTCGGAGCGGGTGCCGTTGGGGTCGATCCACCAGGCCGAGCGGGCCACATCGTCGTCGGTGAGGCCGAGGGCATCGAGGTCGGCCTGCTGGAAGGGGACTACCCGGTAGTTGCCGCTCAGACGACGCTCAGCCCAGCGGGCGGTGGCGGTGCAGAACCCGCAGTCGCCGTCGTAGATCAGCGTGCCCGAGGGGAGGGGCGGAGAGGGAGGGTTGGGCTCAGCTGTTGCGCCCGGCGTGGAAGAGTTCGGTTCAGCTGTTGCGCCCGGCATTGGGCTTCCGCCCATGGTTGGCCTTCTTGCGCCTTGCTCGGGCCTTGCGTTTTTGGGTGCGCTTCGACATTCAAACCTCCGCGTCTCTAGAAAGACTACCGACTCCAGGTAGCGTGAACGACCCGTGGAGCGCTTCGGGTTTGTCGGTTTGCCCAACTCCGGCAAGTCCTCCCTGTACAACGCCTTGATCGGGTCGGACGTGCTGGCCGCGCCGTATGCTTTTGCCACCACTAGCTCCAACGTCGGTGTGGCCAAGGTGGTCGATCCCCGTCTCGACGCCATTGCCGAGCTCAGCGGCTCCCGTACCGTGACCCCCGCCAGCGTGCAGTTCACCGATATCGGGGGCTTGGTGGAGGGGGCCAGCCGGGGCGAGGGGCTGGGAAACCGCTTCTTGGCTGGCATCCGGGAAGTGGACGCGGTGGTGTTCGTCCTCCGGGCCTTCAGTGATCCCGACGTGCCTGGTCCCACCGACCCGCTGGAGCACCTGCGGGTGCTGGAGATCGAGCTGACGCTGGCCGACTTGGAGTCGGTCGAGAACCGGCTCGTCAAACGGCGCAAGTCCGCAGTTCAAGACCGGTCGCTAGCCGGTGAGGTGGCCGCGCTGGAAGCCGCGACCGATGTATTGGGTGAGGGCATTCCGCTGTACCGCAGCGACCTCTCGGCCGACCAGCGGACTGACCTGCGGGAGAGCTTCCTGCTCACCAACCGCCCGGTGCTGGCGGTGGTCAATATCGGTGAAGGCCAGCTCGACGAGGCCGATGCGGTTATCGAGCCCGTGGCCGCTGAGCTGGATGACCGGGCCGGCGTCATGGCGGTCTGCGTGCAGCTCGAGGCCGAGGCCGCCCAGCTCCCAGCCGTGGAGCGGGCCGAGATGCTCGACGGCCTGGGCCTGGGCGAAGGAGCACTGGGCCGGTTCACCCATGCGGCCTACGACCTGCTGGGTTTGCGGACCTTCTTCACTACCGGCGACAAGGAGACCCGGGCCTGGACCTTTCGCCTAGGCGCCACCGCCCCGGAAGCGGCAGGCCGGATCCACACTGACTTCCAGCGGGGGTTCATCCGCGCCGATGTGGTCGGCTGGCAGGAACTACTGGACGCAGGCGGTTGGACCAAGGCGAAAGAGCAAGGCGTGATGCGCACTGAGGGCCGCGACTACCTGGTGGCCGACGGCGACGTGATGGAGATCCGCTTCAACGTCTAGTGGCTGTCGCAACTTCCTCTTGAACAAACGCCGCAGGAGTTGGAAAATCAACCTATGGCGTGGCTCGTCTGCAACGACCGAGTGCTGGCCACCGTGGAGATTGCCACCGGATGGCGGGAGCGGGCCCTCGGGCTATTGGGCCGCGACGAGTTCGACAATGCACTGCTGTTGCGACCGGCGTTATCGGTCCACACCCTGGGCATGCGCTTTCCCATCGATGTCGCCCACTTGGACCGCGATCTGGTGGTGCTGAAGGCGACAACCATGGCCCGTTTTCGGGTCGGCCTTCCGGTGTGGCGGGCCCGGGCGGTGCTAGAGGCCGAAGCCGGTTCGTTTGCCCGCTGGGGCCTAAAGCCCGGTGATCGATTGGAAGTGCGGCAGACTGCTAGCGATCCCCATCGGGGATAGACAAACTTCAATATCCGGGGAGGAGACATGGCTGGACGGCTGATTCTGGTTGCCACCCCGATCGGCAATCTGGGCGACCTGTCCCCGAGAGCGGTGGAGGCATTGGCCGACGCTGACGTGGTGGCCTGCGAGGACACTCGTCGCACCGGAAAGCTGCTGGCCCATGCCGGGGTGAGCGCGCCCCGCTTGCTGGTGGTGAACGAGCACACCGAGAAGGCCAGTGCGGCCGAGATCGCCGACCTGATCGTCGCCGGGAACATGGTGGCCCTGGTCACCGATGCCGGCACTCCGGCGGTCTCTGATCCGGGGGCCAAGGTGGTGCAGGCGGTGCTCAAGGTCGGAGCCGAGGTGGAGGCCGTTCCCGGCCCGTCGGCAGCCTTGTCTGCTTTGGTGGTGAGCGGCTTGCCCACGGGGCGCTTTTGCTTTGAGGGATTTCTGCCCAAGAAGGGGCGCCACCGCACCGACCGTCTCCACGCGCTGTCGGTCGAGCCTCGCACCATGGTGCTGTTTGAAGCGCCGCATCGGCTGGCCCGCACCCTGGACGACCTGGCCTCAGCGATGGGCGGGGATCGGGCCATCGCCATCGTGCGGGAGCAGACCAAGCTGCACGAGGAGGTTTGGCGGGGCACCATGGCCGATGCCGTTGCCCGGGTTGGCGAGTCAGAGCCCCGAGGCGAATACGTGCTGGTGGTGGCCGGCTGCCCCGACCCGCCCCCGCCCTCAGCACCCCAGATCAAGGCGGCCCTCGAGGAGAAGTTGGC
>JAPPKI010000140.1 GCA_028820035.1 bacterium
GTCTTGATGCTGATCACATCAGGCCGCAGCGCGGCCGCACCTGCGCTGGCGAATCCACAGCGCCAAAAGGGCGAGCACCACGACCACGATGATCACCGGAAGCAGCCAGACCAAAACTGAGGTGCCGTCGTCGTCATCATCGTCGGCCGGTGCGGCGGCTTGAACCGGGGCCTCGGTTGGCTCGGGCTCCGGCTCAGGGGCCGGGGCAGCGGCGGCCTCGGTTGGCTCCTGCTCGGGCTCTGGTGTTGGTTCGGGCTCGGCGGCCTCGGTTGGCTCCTGCTCCGGTTCCGGTGTTGGTTCGGGCTCGGGGGCCTCGGTTGGCTCCGGCTCCGGTTCGGGCTCGGCCGCGCTGGCGGCGGCGAATGTGATCGGCTGGCCGGCATAGTTGGCGTTCCCGCCAATACCGTCTCCAGCCACGATGAAGCACGAGTTGTCCTCATCGCACCGTCCGGGCACCACGGCGACTGGATAGTCGTAGGTCGCGGTGCCATCGTCGCCGATCGTCACGATGTGCATCCCGTAATTGCTCAGCTCGCAATCGGCCGGTCCCACGGCCGGGAAATTGAAGCAGGTGACGATCGTGGCGGTATTCCCCGGAAGCCAACTGGTGAGCGTTACAGTGACGACCTCGCCGTCCTCGATGTTCTCGCTCTTGGAGAGTTCCATGGTCTCTCCGTTGTGCCCCAAACCGTGGTCGGCAACTGCCGCTGGGGCAACCAACAGACCGGCAAGGGTGATGGCGACACCAGCAATCAGCAGGCGCCGAATAGTGCGATCCAACATGTGTTCCCCCTCCTAGTGCCCCTTGAGCGGCAGTGGATTTCTTGGCATTTCGAATTGCGAAACGGTCTTGCGGGCAAGTGTGCCGTTGCCCGCAACGACGGACTTAGGCTAGAACGAAACAGTGTTCCGGTCAACGAAACACGCAGTGGTCGCATCGGCAATAGCATTTGTCCTGCTCATTTCGGGCTGCGGCGGCGGTAGTCCGCCACAAGCGGCCCCTTTAAGCCCGCCGCCAACTGCTCCAGCAGAAACAGCCTTGCCGGTTCCAACGGCACCGCCACCGCAGGCGGCGCCTGCCCAACCCACTCCCGATGAGGCCTCCCCGGTTGACGACAGCCCTGATGATGCCGCCCCGATGGAGGACGGCCCCGAAGAGGTGTCCCCAGCCGAGCCCGCCCTCGTAGACGACGACCCGGTGCCCCGAGATACCGAGGGCAACATAATTCCCCCCGACATAGAACCGACCACGGCCGCAGATCAGCGGTTCTCGATCACGGTGGTCGAAGACTTCGCCGACGGTCCCGCGGGCGCCGAGGCGGCCGACATGGACGGCGATGGCGACCTCGACCTGGTGGTCAACTCCTTTGGCTGGCGGGGCATCAACCCCACCCCGGTGCAATTCCCGCCCGGTTCCCTCACCATTTACTGGAACGGTGGCCGTGGACTGGACGACTGGACTCCCCAGCCTCTCTTCACCCGGGAGGACGGAATCTTCTTCCCCAACGAAGCCCTGCCCCACGACATCGACGGCGATGGCGACCTCGACCTGCTGGTCAGCGGTGGCTTCTTTGTGTGTGAGTTCAACCCGGCAGTGGGCCCTTGCGGCGCGCTGTTCTGGTTGGAGAACTCCGACGGCGATTGGGTCCGCCGGGACATCGTCCCAAGCGGATCGCCGCATTTCTACCACCGGGCGGAGTTTGTCGACATCGACCACGACGGCATCGACGATCTGATCACCGTGGCCGAATTGCTCGACGACGCCGAAGCGCAGTGGTTCAAAGGCACCGATGGACCCAACCGCTTCGACCCGGCCCCGCGGGTCGTCGGGCAGGGCGGCGGAAGCCTCCCGTTGGTTCACGATGTGGACGGCGATGGCGATTTGGACTTGGCCAGCGGCCAGTACTTCTTGGAGGGCCAGTCCTACGTGTGGTTCGAGAACATCGAGCCCCCGTCGGATGCCCGACCGGAGGGAGTCTGGGAGCGCCACGACATCACCGATTCGCAAGGACGCACCATCCAGCTTTCGGTGATTCCCGACCTGTTTGGCGAGGGGACCGAAGGCTGGGTGGGCTCCAACCACGTGCCCACCCCCGAGACTCCGGATGATCACGAGGCCGGGATATACATCATGGAGCCGCCGTCTGACCCTCGGCTGCCCTGGGGTCAGAGGATGATCAGCTACGGCATCGAGTCGCGCCCCACCGTCGGGGCCGCATTCCAGGCCGCTCCCGGGGTCTTCTCATGGGGAGACGTGGACGACGACGGGGACATCGACCTCACTGTCTCGGGAGACGGCGACGACCGGGTGTTCTGGTTCGAGCAGACGACTCCCGGCGAATTCGTCCAGCATGTGCTGGCTGAGTCGTTTGCCCAAGCGGCCGGAGGAACGGTGGCCGACTTAGACGGCGATGGCGACAACGAAGTGGTCTTCACCAGCTATGAGACCCACGAGGTGCTGATCTTCAGCCTGTCGTGATCGCGCCCGCTTCCTCCAGTTCGGCGCTCATGGCGGCCACGGCATTGATCATGCTGGCCTGGAGCATGTAGGCCCGGGCTGCCTCAGGATCGGCGGCGCGGGCGGCCATCTGGTCGAGAGCCCGTTGGCGAGCGGTCCCATCGGGTGCGGCCAGGCTCTCGGCATTCTCATGAGTGTGCCGCCTCACGTATTCGATGGCCAGCGTCCGCCGCAGTTCCGCGTGGCGAGCAAGACGATCAGCCTCCATGTCTCCACGCAGCACTGAGGCCAGCGAAGCCCCCAGCAGCACCGCATCGTGGATGCCGCCGTTCATGCCCATGCCGCCCAAGGGATTGTTGATGTGGGCGGCGTCGCCCATCAGCACCACCCGACCGACGAGAAAACGGTCGGCCACCCGCTGGTGGACCCGGTAGATGGTCCGATGGGCGACCTCGTAGGGTGCATCGCGAGCCACTATTCCCTGGAGCCGTCGTTGGGCGCTCTCGTCGCTGAGCGCCTCAGTATCGGTCTCGTTGTCGCCAACGGGAAACAGCGCTCGCCAGAGATCCCGGGTTCGAAGCAGCACAAGCCACTCATAGGGATCGGAGATGTAGTTGACGTAGGCCAAATCGTCGAGGTGGTCGGCCATCTCGAAGGGGGTGGACAGCACCAAGTAGCGGTCTTCATAGGTCATGCCGTCAAACCCCAAGTCCAGCGATTTGCGCACCGCACTGGCCGCGCCGTCGGCAGCCACCACCGCGTCGGCGGCCAAGGTCTCACCGGAGGCCAACTGGACCGAAGCGGCATCGCCGTGATCGACGGCACCCACCACCTCGGCGCCGAATCGCACGGTGACGTTGGCCATCGAGCGGAACCGTTCGAGCA
>JAPPKI010000312.1 GCA_028820035.1 bacterium
CCACCCATGGATCAAACTATTCGCTCTACCGACAAACTTGTGGAATACCACGATTGCCGTGACATTCGCACCGACCTTGCACTGATGCCCCGGCTGTTCTTGGCTGTTTTTCCGCCTGTGGAGGTTGTGGGGCTGCTGGGCGGATTGGAGCGGCCCGAGGTAGAGGGGCTGCGGTGGACGGGGCCGGAGCAGTGGCATATCACGCTGAGGTTTTTTGGGGAGGCGGAGCAGGGCGATGTGGAGGACAGCATGCAGGGGCTTCGGGGGGCGGCGGCCACCGTGCTGCTCGGGCCGGCCAGCAGGTGGCTGGGGGGGGGGGGGCTGGCGCTGCCAGCAGATGGGCTAGACGAGTTGGCCGCCGAGGTGCGAGCTCGGAGTGAGACCGTTGGACAGGCACCCGAACGCCGGAATTTCACCGGACGCCTCACGCTGGCTCGGACCCGAAAGCGAATGCCCGGTGCGGTGGTAGGCCAGCCCTTCGACGCTCAATTCAAGGCCACAGAAATTTGGCTGGTGTCCAGCCACCTCCACTCCGATGGAGCCCGCTATACCAAGCTGAGTCATTGGCCGCTGGGGGAAGGGGGCTGAGCGAGACCCCGCTCAGGGCTCTTCGACGAGGGGAACGAATCTCACGGGGCAGAACCGCATGGAGGTGGATTCGCCCCCTGCTCGGGTAACGAGGGTCAGGTTCTGGGAGAACGACGGCGGACCCACGGGGATAACCAGCCGTCCGCCGTCGGCCAGCTGGTCGATGAGCGCTGAGGGGATGCTGGGGGCTGCCGCGGTGACCACCACAGCGTCATAGGGGGCACCCGGCGGATGGCCCTGCGACCCGTCTCCGCACACCACCGTGGCGTTGGCATACCCCAGGTTGTCCAAGACTCTGGCCGCGGCGTCGGCCAGCTTCCGGTGGCGCTCCACCGTGACTACCGAGGCGCCCAGCTCGGCCAGCACGGCGGCCCCGTAGCCCGAGCCGGTTCCCACTTCCAGCACCCGGTGCTCCGGCTCAATGGCCGCGGCCTCGGCCATCAGGGCGACGATGTAGGGCTGCGAGATGGTCTGGCCCGCCGAGATGGGCAATGGGTGGTCCTTGTAGGCATCGCCCGCCAGCGTTCTGGACACAAACCGATGGCGGGGCACCGACCTCATGGCGGCCAGAACCCGGGGGTCGCGAACCCCTCGGCCTTCAATCTGGCGACGCACCATGGCCAGCCGCCGATCTCGGTGCCGATCTTCGGCCATACCCAATGATGCTCCAACTGCCCCATCTCCGCGACAGGGAACGCCCTAGACGCCGCTAGACCTCGCTGCGGGATAGGCGCTCGTCTCGTCGAACACCGCTTGCAGGACATCAGCGTCGCGGGTGAAATCACCGTCGTGCTCGGCAGCTGCACTCCATGGGGGTGCCGGCGCCCACCAGGGCGGCAACTCAGATCCGCCCTCGGATGTCTCCTCGGGTATGAAGGCCAAGCACCACTGCCACGAGCCTTTCTCACCGCCATCCTCTTCTTCGGGACGGCCCCCAGGAGGTACGAGAGCGTAGGTGAATCCCGGACCGGGGCCCGACCTCTCAAGGTCACGGGTCGCAGGACCATACGACTCGAGGTCGCCGGACACAGTCCGACGGGAATGCGGTAGCCGGGCGGCGACAAAGGGCAGTGCCAGTAGCAGTACGACGATGATCGAGGTAACGACCGTCGTCAGGTTTAGTTCAGGCATATCGGGTGCCTCCGTCAAGAGCAGACACGACGGCCTACTCAAGCCTCATTGGCCCCATTAGCCCCACCCACAACAGAAAAGGGTAGCGACCGACCCTCCCCGGGGTCAATGCACAATTCCGCGCCACACGGCGCGAAAGGCCTCAGACCACTACCACCGACCGGAGCACTTCTCCCCGCTCCATGGCGTGAAACGCCTCCTCAACGTCCTCCAGCGAGATGGTCTCCGACACGAACCGCTCCAAGTTCAGCCGTCCCTGGAGATAGAGATCGATCAGCATGGGGAAGTCCCGCGACGGAAGGCAATCGCCGTACCACGACGACTTGAGGACACCCCCTCGTCCAAATATCTCGATCATGGGCAGCTCGATCTTCATCTCCGGATTGGGCACCCCCACCAGCACCACGACCCCGGCCAGATCCCGGGCGTAGAAGGCCTGCTCGTAGGTCTGGGGCAAACCGATGGCCTCGATGGCCACGTCCACGCCGTGGCCCCCAGTGAGTTCCCTGATCCTCTCCACCGGATCCTCCCGGCTGGAGTTGACGGTGTGGGTGGCGCCGAACTCTTTTGCCCACTCCAGTTTGGTGTCGTCGATGTCCACCCCGATGATGGTGTGCGCTCCGGCGAGGCGGGATCCCTCGATGGCGGCATCTCCGACCCCGCCGCAGCCGAAAACGGCCACCGAGTCGCCCCGGCCGACTCCGCCGGTGTTCATGGCCGCCCCCAGCCCGGCCATGACTCCGCAACCGATCAGACCAGCCACCTCGGG
Source organism: bacterium (assembly GCA_028820035.1). Lineage (GTDB taxonomy): Bacteria > Actinomycetota > Acidimicrobiia > Acidimicrobiales > Bin134 > Poriferisocius. The sequence continues at coordinate 2,489 of JAPPKI010000312.1, forward strand.
ACTGGCCTCGGGGTTGACCTTGGTGGCTTGGCCCGCCGCAACCAGCGTCTTTTCGGCAAAAGCTCCGATGCCCAGCGCCGGTGACAGCTCCTGGCCGTCCAGCGTCATCTTCTGGGTGGCGTTGTGGGTGGCGAAGCAGTACCACGGACGGCCCCGCAGGCATGCCCGGCAGTTGCCGCACACTGCCCGCCAGTTCAGGATCACGAAGTCGCCCGGGGCCACGCCGGTTACGTCGCTGCCCACTGCCTCCACTACTCCGGCTGCCTCATGGCCCAACAGAAACGGAAACTCGTCGTTGATGGCCCCTTCCCGATAGTGCAGATCGGTGTGGCACACACCGCAAGCCTGCACGGCCACCAGGGCCTCGCCCGGCCCGGGATCGGGCACCTCAATGGTCTCGATGCTGACCGGCTCGCCTTTGGCCTTGGCGATAACGGCTCGAACCTGCTGGGCCATCTGCTGCTCCTTTCGCCTGGCCATCGGCCACTGCCGCCGAGGCCATCTGCCGCGAACCTACTACGCGCTGAGAAAACGCGGTCGCTCAGGTGCCCAGGAAGCGCAAGGGTGGCGAGGGCGGTCGCTCAGGTGTCCAGGCAGCGCAAAGGTGGCGAGGGCAGCCGCTCAGGTGTCCAGGAAGCGCAAAGGTGGCGAGGGCGGCCGCTCAGGTGTCCAGGAAGCGGGTGACCGCGATGCCTGAGCCCACCGTGCCCACGATGGCACCCAACCCCACCATCTGGAAGCCAAGCGTCCAGACCCGGGAGGGATCGACGGTGAAGCCCCGCAGCAGCTCCAGGGTGACATCATCGTTGATCACGCTGAAGAAGTTGTTGGTGAGCCAGATGAGCGGAATG
>JAPPKI010000233.1 GCA_028820035.1 bacterium
GCGGGCGTTTTCCGGTCATCGAGCCGATATTGATGATCGAACCCGACTGGTGCTCGATCATCGACGGCAGCAAGGCCCGACAGCACAAGAAGACCCCGGTCACATTCACCGCGAAAGTCTGCTCCCAATCCTCGGGCTGCACTTCCCACAGCGGTGCTGAAGGCCCGCCAATCCCGCTGTTGTTCACCAACGCGTCGACGCGGCCCCAACGCGACAGGGCTTGACTGGCCAGAAAGGCCGCCGCTTCTGGGTCGGATACATCGGTCTGCACCACCTGGGCTTGGCCGCCGGCGGCTTCAATCTCGTCGGCGGTCTCCCCGAGTGCCTCCACCGAGCGAGCGGCCAAGACCAAACTGCCTCCCTCTTGGGCACAGGTAAGCGCGATCTCCCGGCCAATCCCTCGACCCGCGCCGGTCACGACAACCACTTTCCCGTCGAGCTTCATGATGCACCTGCTTTCGGTCGGGCACTCAACCAGTGCTGATATCGTCCTACACCACTACCCACGATGCCCGGTATCGGGTGCAAATCGCCATCTAAGTGCCATCAAACCGAGAGGGACAGAGCGACTATGGCCGAGACCCTCAAGGACGCCAGCGCAAAGGGCTCCCACGGGGCCGACCCCGAGCTTTCTGCACGGGTGGCGGCGATCATCGCTGACATCGAGGTCCGAGGGGCAGAAGCTGTCCGGCAGTATTCCTCAGACTTTGATGGGTGGTCGCCGGAATCCTTTCAGCTCTCTAGTCAAGATATCGACAGGATCGTTTCCGGCGTCGATGCATCAGTCCTCGACGACATCAGGTTTGCTCAGACGCAGATCAGGAACTTTGCTCAGGCCCAACGCGAAGCGCTGGCTGATGTGGAGATCGAGACCTTGCCGGGGATCACGCTCGGCCACAAGAACATCCCGGTGGCCAATGTCGGCGCCTACGTGCCGGGCGGGCGGTATCCCATGGTGGCCTCCGCTCACATGAGCGTCGTCACTGCCAAGGTGGCGGGGGTGCCCCGGGTGGCCGCCTGCACTCCGCCAATCCAGGGCGCGGTCCCGGCCGAGACCATCGCGGCTATGCACCTGGGCGGTGCCGATGAGATCTATCTGCTGGGCGGGGTGCAGGCCGTGGCCGCCATGGCGTTGGGAACCGAGTTCATCGATCCGGTGGACATGCTCGTCGGCCCAGGCAATGCGTTTGTGGCCGAGGCCAAGCGGCAGATGTACGGGCGAGTCGGAATCGATCTGCCCGCTGGACCGACCGAGACGTTGCTGTTGACCGACGATTCCGTAGATGCCGAGATGTGCGCCACTGATCTTCTGGGCCAAGCCGAACACGGACCAACCAGCCCGGCGGTGCTGCTGACCACCTCTCGTAAGCTCGGGCTGGCCACGATGGCGGAGGTGGAGCGACAGCTCGAAACATTGCCCACCGCCGACGTGGCTTCCAAAGCCTGGGCCGATTACGGAAGAGTGATCCTCTGTGCGGACCACGCCGAAATGCTCCAGATGGCCAACGAGCTGGCGTTCGAGCATGTACAGGTCATGACCGCCGACGACGACTTCTTCTTGGAGGGTCTCACCAACTATGGGGCCGTCTTCCTCGGTCCCATGACCAATGTGTCCTATGGCGACAAGGTCATTGGCACAAACCACACGCTGCCCACGCAGTCAGCCGCCCGCTATACCGGTGGACTCTGGGTCGGCAAGTTCATCAAGACCGTGACCTATCAGCGGGTGACCAACGCCGCCTCCAGCGTCGCCATCGGCGAATACTGCAGCCGGCTGTGCGCCATCGAAAATTTCGCCGGCCATCAAGCCCAGGCGGATCTACGGGTACGCCGCTACCGCAACTGATTCCGGTGCTGGCATGACATTCAATCTCGTTGTCCGGGGCGGGACGGTGGTGAGCCCGGCCGGTCGCACGCGTGCCGATGTCTACGTTCAAGATGGCCTGGTGGCGGCAGTCATGGCGTCGGATTCCCCTGAGTCTGCCGATGTGGTGATAGACGCCGATGGGCGATTCGTGCTTCCCGGAATGGTCGACACCCATGTCCATTTGATGGAACCAGGCGATTCCACTCGAGAAGACTTCCCGACGGGGACGCGAGCTGCCGCCCGCCAAGGCGTCACCACCATCGTGGAGCACACCCACGGCTGGCCGCTCACCGACGCCGGGCGATTGGAGGAGAAGCGGAATCACTTACGGGAGCGGTCGTTTGTGGACTACGCATTCGCGGCCCACGTCTTCCCGGAGCATGCCAGCGAGATTCGCAGCCTCTGGGAAGCCGGAGTGACCTTCTTCAAGATCTTCACCTGCGCCACCCACGGGATCCCCGCAGTTACGCCCGAGATCCTGTTGGATGTCTTCGGTGAACTTGCCAGCCTTGGCGCGGCATGCCTGGTCCATTGCGAGGACGATGTGATGACGGCGGCCAACGAGCGCCGCCTGAAAGCTGAAGGCCGCCTGGATCCGGGAGTCATCCCCGAGTGGCGGTCGCGCGAAGCAGAATTGGTCGCCGTGGGGTCAGCTGCGCTGCTGGCCAAGGCCACCGGTGTGCGGGCCACCGTCGCTCACGCCAGCAGCGCTGATGTCGTCGAACTGATCCGGCGCGAACGAGCGGCTGGGTCTCCAATTGTGGCCGAGACTTGCCCTCAGTACCTCTATCTGCATGAGTCGGAGATTCACGACCACGGGCCGTTCCGCAAGTTCACCCCGCCGGCAAGGATCCGATCAGACGAAGACCAAGACCGTATGTGGGCTGCCTTCAACGACGGGTCAATCAGTCACCTCTCCACCGATCATGCCCCCTCGACTGCGGCGCAAAAGAGAGAAGGCACCATTTGGGAGTGCCATTTCGGCCTGCCCGGGCTGGATACGACCGTGCCCCTCATGGTGGACGCCGCTCTGAGGGGGCGAACGTCGCTGGAACGTCTGGTCGAGGCGTATGCCCAAAGGCCCGCTGAACAGTACCGACTGCGGGGGAAGGGTCGAGTGGAGGTTGGCTACGACGCGGATCTTGTCATCGTCGATCCCCAGGTGACATGGCGGATCACGCATGAAGGAGTCGTATCGCGCGCCGGATGGACGCCGTACGCCGGTCGTGAGGTGCACGGCCAAGTGCAGACTGTGTTGCTGCGCGGTCAGGCTATTGAAGATGGGGCCCCGCCCCGGGGTCGTTATATCCCTGGTCCGGGCTGCTAGAACATGCTCCCGATCACATAGGGTTTGGGAGCAGGGGGACCGGGAATGGCTCAAGGCGCGCCGACGATCGATGTTCACTGTCATCTGGCGACACCGTCGGCTGCTGAGCTGCTTAGCCCCCACGGGCGGCCTGAGGATGAG
>JAPPKI010000234.1 GCA_028820035.1 bacterium
TGATGGTCAGCGAGATCCGCCATAGTCTCGATCTTGCACATCTGTAGTACATCATCTATCTGGCAAACGTGGCCCGCAATTGGTCGCAAACCATGAGTGACACCGGCCAATTCGTCCACAACCCGAATTACCTCCAGCAATACCCATCGGGCGCGACGCTGGCCAGGGAGAACATCGCCACAGTGTCGGGCACCACGCTTCCCGAAGCAGTGCAAATCGCCTTCGACGGCCTCGTCGCCAGCCCCGGCCACTACGCCACCATGACCAGCACAGACGTCAACCACTTCGGAATCGGCATCGCCATCGAAGGATCATCCTTCTGGTTCACCCAAAACTTCGCCTACTACCCCTAGGCCGCGGCACCGAGGGCGACCCCGTCGACCACCCCCGCTGCCCCCAAGTCTGGCCATGCCAATACATGCCCTGCGTTGTCACAGCCCCTGGGTACCCTTCAAGGTTGATGGCAGAGGTCGACCATGCTCATTTCGATGACCAAGAGACCGACGTCAGCAAGTGGCTGCGATTTGAGGAAGAGGAACTAGGCACCAAGCCCAAGCGGTGGTTAGTCGACCCAGCAACCGAAGAGCGATGGCTTATGAAGTATGCGACGTTCAGTCGGCCAAGAAATGGCCCTGAATACCGCAAGGGTGATGACTGGGCCGAGCAGATCGCCTGCGGAGTAGCCAGAGTGCTAGGCATCCCTGCCGCGCCTGTTGAACTCGCGGTTGAGCGCACCCCCGACGAGATCCGTTACGGGACTGTCTGTCGATCAGTACTTCAAGAAGGGGAGAGCCTTATCAACGGCGACGAGTTGATGGGGGAATTGGGAATCAGGGTCTCCAGGAATCGTCGTGAGCTGTACACGGTGGAAGCATCCTTCAACGCACTAGAAGGCATCCACCCTCCATCACATGTTGGAGGAGGCTTGTCGGCTTGGGATGTATTCGTCGGGTACTTGGCACTAGACGCGCTGATCGGCAATACAGATCGGCATGAGGAGAACTGGAGCGCGATCAAGCCCAGAAATGTGGAAGCTAGCCGCCGACTCTCCCCGACGTTCGATCATGCTTCGAGTCTCGGATTCCTACTGAGTGATCAGGACAAGGATGAGCGGTTGTCATCGAGGGACAAGAACCGCACGCCCGAAGGGTACGCCGACCGGGCCAAGACGCAATTCGCTTCCAAACCGCATCCAATTGCGGTCTTGCGCGATGCTCGAGAAATTGCTGGCCAGGCTGCGCTTGATTACTGGCTTGAGCAGGTCCGGCAAATCGATGAGCTCATCGCTCCGATCTGGGAGATCCCTGACCATCGCATGTCTGCAGTGTCGAAATACTTCGCAGAGCGTTTGCTACGACGCAATTGGTCCCGTCTCGCTTCGTAAGCCCGACTACGCTGGACGCATTCGAATTGTCACCCTCCGTGTATAGGGTGAGCCAAATGACCGACCACCACCTGTTCGTGACTTGGCGCCATCCTGATGGGTTGATCCACCCCGTTGGCCTGCTCACTCAGCGCGTCTCTGATGAGTACCAGGAATTCGAATTCGTGTATCTGAAGAATGCAGAAACGCTGGAGGAATTCCCGCTGCTGCCGGGCCTGCCTGATCTGCATAAGTCGTATGTAGATGAAGAGCTGTTCCCCGTGTTCCGAAAGCGGCAGATGCCTCGTCAGCGTCCCGACTACGAAGAATATGTCGAAACTCTGGGGCTCGACGTGGAGACCGACCCCTTCGAAGTCATGGCCCGCAATGAGGGCCGGAAGATGACCGACCGCATCGAAGTGTTTGCTCCACCTCGTCGCACCGAAAGCGAAAACCTCACTGCCCTGTTCTTCGTCCGTGGTGTTCGACACCGCGACGGCGCCTCGGATGCAGTTGCCGGGCTGCGGCCGGGTGACCGTCTAGCCCTTGTAGATGAACCTGAGAATTCGAAAAACCCTCGAGCCATCCTGATCAACACTCGAAATAATGAGCCGGTGGGCTGGATGCCGGATTACCTGCTGGATACAGTCCACGAGCTCCGCAGTCTCACCAACGACCATGACATCGAAGTGACTGCCGAGCATGTCAATCCCCCTGACGTGCCTGCCTACATGCGGCTTATCTGCCGGCTGACTGCTCCCTGGCCGGAAGGCTATGAGCCGCTGTCCGGCCCGCAGTTCCAACCCATCGTTGCCTGATTCGCTACAGCAAGCACTTCAAGCTCTGAACGGGCCTGCAAAATGCACTTGCGGCCAGTCGTCATTCCTGTCGAAGTGCCTTCTCCAAGGCATCTCTCACCCTCTGCGGAACGGCTTTGCCTAGCTTCTTCGTGATCTGCTCAGGCAGTTCTTTGGCAATGGCATTTGCCACCCCTGCTTCCGAGAGCGCTTGAGCCAATGCCCGGCGGAACTCGCGATCCTTCCCCTCTTCTGGCGCATTGGACATCATCGGCATCACCAAGACGGCTGATCGATCAGCGATGGCCCTGATTCGATCAGGAGGCAAAACCCTTCTTATTGCCTGCTCCGCAGCGCGAGTCGATCTTGTCTGGGCCACCGATTGCCCTGCTTGAGTGACGGTCTTAGCCACCAAACTAGTAGCCACTTTTGCCTTGGCAACCTTGAGTGCTCTTAGCCCTGCCCTCGCTGCCTTTGCCCCTCGGCCACTTTGAGCCGCAACAGCCACCACCGGTCCACTCCCCGACGTTGCAGCGGTCACCGCTGCCAGCTTCACCGCCTCGACAAGTAGGCCGGGAAGTCTCTCGTAGGCGATAGAGGTCAGTCTCTCCTCGATCTTGTCAGCAAGCAGAGCAATTTCTTCCTCAGATGGAGTCTTCATCCCAGCTCGGGGCCGAGGATGGAGACGAAGGAGACCATTTCACCGGGGTAGCCGCCTAGGTTGTGGACGAGGCCGAGGTTACGGGTGGACAGGTCGATCTGGCGGTCGTCGCCGGCTTTGCTTCGGAGTTGGAGCCAGCATTCGTAGTGCATGCGGAGGCCGGAGGCGCCCACGGGGTGGCCGAATGCTTTGAGGCCGCCGTCGGTGTTGATGGGCATGTCGCCGGTGCGCTCGAAGGTTCCGGCCAGCACCTCTTTCCACGCCGTGCCCCGCTCGCAGAAGCCCAGGTCTTCCATGAGGACCATCTCAGTGGGGGTGAAGCAGTCGTGCACCTCGGCCATGGCCAACGCCGAGCGGGGATCTTCAATCCCGGCTTGCCGGTAGGCGTCGGCCCCGGCCATCTCGCACTCCGGGAACGTGGTGTAGTCGTAGTCGGGATCGATGAGCCCGCCGCCGGTGCCCGACACGAACGACAGCGCCTTGATGTACAGCGGATC
>JAPPKI010000442.1 GCA_028820035.1 bacterium
GATCTGCTCTGTCCCAGTCGTAGAAGCAACAGATGCCACCTGGGGCACCTCATGCAGTGCTTCGCCCGTCGTCCTCAAGAATTCGGCAAAGATCTTCCAGTCGTCAGTCAACTCTCCACCTGGCACCGTGTTGTCCATCAGCCCAGCACAATGCCTGCTGGCATCGGCAACGCCCCTCAGATAGCCGGAGTTCAGGCTCTCCGCGTAGACGGTACGGGCCTTGCGCTGGAACTCGATCCCCCAGGGCTTTCGAAACCGGCCCGGTCCGTGGCCCAAGCTGTGGGCTTCTGACACGCACTCCAAGAGATGGGCAGTCCGCACCGCGAAAGACCTGATCGACCCCCACGCCGTATTGCTGGAATCCACTAGTCCAATGTAGGAGATGTGTAAGTCACCTCGGCCATCATGGCTGATCTGCCGCATTCACTGCTCGACGAGGGAGCCGCTAGCAGACCCATCCAAGGCCAGCGAAATCCGCGGTCGAGTCGTCATCGATGTCAACCGTTAGCCTGCGGTGACCTATGCCCGTCACACTCCCCCTTGTCTGAATAAGCGGACACGCCATCCTTTGAGGCAGTGGTATATACGCCCATATATTTGTATATACTGCTCTTCGTGGGAAAACACTTGATTGACATTGACGAGAAGGCCCTCTCCGCGGCTCGCGCAGAATTGGGAACCGACACCATCAAGGCAACGGTCAATGCTGCACTAGAGGCCGCAGCCTTTCCCCGCGCCCCGCGAGTCGCCAAAGCACTCGACACGCTTGCTGATTCCACGCTTGAAGACCGTGAGCACGCGTGGCGCTGACCCACCTTTTCGATACCAGCGTTCTGACCCGACTGTCTCAATCTTCTATCCGAGAGGTAGTAGAACCGCTGGCTGTTGCCGGTCATGCGGCCCGGTCTGGCATAACTGATTTGGAAATCGGATTCTCCGCCCGAAACGCCGACGAGTGGGACCGACTCGCCAGCAGCCTCTCAGAATTACGGCTCGTGGAGACGACTGCCGAGCACATGCGTCGAGCACGCCAGACTCAGCGTCTATTGGCCGAGCAGGGTTTACAGGGGCGCAAGGTCCCCGATCTGCTTATCGCCGCCGCCGCTGAGCTAGAACAACTCACCTTGCTCCACTACGACTCCGATTTCGATTTCATTGCCTCAGCTACCGGCCAAAAGTGCGAATGGGTGGTCCCGCGAGGATCGGTGGACTAGTTGCGCTAGGAAGGGATCGCCCGTCCAAACCTAAGATGACGGGCATCAACTGGATCGCTCCATAACTGGGGAAGCCGATGGAACATCACATTGTCATTAGCGCCGACACGCATTGCGGGGCCGACTTGAGGGGCTACCGGCCCTATCTGGAGTCGCGCTATCACGCGGAGTTCGACGAGTGGGCCGGCTTCATGGACGACCACAACGAGCGGCGCAAGGAGATGTTCGCTGACATGGAGCGCTCGCCCATGGAGGTGGGGGTTGACGGCGATCCCGAGGTGTGGGGCCATCGCAACTGGTCGTCATCTGATCGCCTGGCCGAGCAGGAGTCCGACGGCTTCATCGCCGAGGTGCTGTTCCCCAACACTCAGCCCCCGTTTGCCCCGCCCGCGGCCACCGCCTTCGAGGCGCCCCCCTACTCTGACAATTTCGAGCACCGCTGGGCCGGCCTGCGGGCCCACAACCGGTGGGTGGCCGACTTCGTGAGCCAGGCGCCCGAGCGCCGCGCCGGAATCGCCCAGGTTTTCTTGGGCGATGTGGAGGGGTCGGTAAAAGAGATCGAGTGGGCCGCAGAGCACGGATTGAAGGGTGGCGTTCTCATCCCCGGTGCTCCGCCCGACTCACCATTCGAGCCGCTGTACTCGCAGACCTACGAGCCCATCTGGGCAGCCACCGCGGCGGCCGGTCTACCGCTGAACCACCACGCCGGCGGAGGGTCGCCCAACTATGGAAACCACTTCCCGTCATCCTTGGCCATGTTCATCCTCGAGGCCACCTGGTGGACCCAGCGGGCGTTGTGGCACCTCATGTTCTCAGGGGTGTTCGAGCGCTATCCCACCCTGAAGTATGTGACCACCGAGACCGGCACCGCCTGGGTGCCCGAGACCCTGGATAGGCTGGAGAGCTTCTTCCACCGGATGAAGTACTCCAAGTACGGCTCCGAGACGGTGTTCGGCAGTCAGGCAGTGGCCGACATGTCGCTCACCCCCAGCGAGTACTTCGCCCGCCAGTGCTACATCGGGGCGTCGTTCCTGCGGCCGTCGGAGGCTCTGCTTACCCGGACGGTGGGCACCGATCGGGTCATGTGGGGTTCCGACTACCCCCATATCGAGGGGTCGCATCCCCATACCCGAGAGCACCTGCGGCTCACCTTCGCCAACCTCACCGAAGAGGAGACCACTCAAATCCTCACCACCAACGCTGCTGAGGTGTACGGGTTCGACTTGGAGGCGCTTGCCCCCCTGGCCGAGCAGTTCTGTCCCACCAAGTCCGAGGTGGCCACTCCGATCGACTACGCCGACATACCCGAGCGAGCCAAGGGCTGCCCGGGCATGAACCCCCTCAACCAGGTCGAGGCCGCGGCCTGAGCCGAATCAGGCGGATCTAGAACTCCGTAGTCAGGGAGGCCAAGAACTCCCGCGTGCTCTGGCTGGAGGCAATGAGCTCGCCGCGGCCGTCGCCCACGGGCAGCACCCGCACCGACAGGTCGGTGACCCCAGCGTCGGCGAATGAGCGCAGCCGGGCCAGCACCGCGGCCTCATCCCCGACGGCCATGATGTCGGACACCCCCTCGGCATCTCCCCGGTCCAACAGCCGCTGGTAGTTGGGGGACACCTCAGCCTCGGCCAACAACCGCTCGGCCCGGTCCTTGGCGGTGTCCACGTCGCCGGGGGCGCACAGACACACCGGCACTCCGGCCACGATCCGAGGAGGGGGACGACCGGCCTCGGTGGCGGCCTGGTTGATCCGAGGGGCGATGAACTCGCCGATGGCCCGCTCGGCGGCCAGCCACAGCGTGGTGCCGTCGGTGAGAGAGCCAGCCAGCCGCAGCATCACCGGCCCCAATGCAGCCAACAGCACCGGGGTGGCAGCCTGGTCGGCTATGTCCAACGGGTTGTCTATATGGAAGTGCTCGTTTTCGACCCGAACCCCACCGGGGCCGGCCAGCGCTTGGGTCAAAACGTCCAGATACGAGCGGATCTGGGCCGCGGGCCGGTCATAGGACAGCCCCAGCATGTCTTCCACGATCCAGTGGTGCGACGGGCCCAGGCCCAGGCTGAACCGGCCTTCGCAGGCCAGCTGCACCGACAGCACCTGCTGGCAC
>JAPPKI010000383.1 GCA_028820035.1 bacterium
GTGTCGCAGCTCAATCCGGTGTTCCGCCCCGACGGCACCGTCACTGCGGGCAATGCCTGCCCGCTCAACGACGGCGCCGCCGCGGTGGTGGTGATGAGCGATACCAAGGCCGCCGAACTTGGCGTCAAGCCCCTTGCCCGGATTGTGGCCTCTGGCGTGGCCGCGGTGAATCCCGAGATCATGGGCCTCGGCCCCATCCCGGCCATCACTCAGGTACTGGACCGAGCCGGTATGACCATCGACGACGTCGACTTGGTGGAGATCAACGAGGCCTTCGCCGCCCAGGTCATCCCCTCAGCCGATGAGCTGGGCATCGACTACGACAAGCTCAACGTGAACGGCGGGGCCATCGCTTTGGGCCATCCTTTCGGCATGACCGGCGCCCGAATCATGGGCACGCTGTTGAACGGGCTGGAGGACGCCGAGAAGACCATCGGCGTCGAGAGCATGTGCGTGGGCGGCGGCCAGGGCATGGCCATGATCGTGGAGCGGCTCAGCTGAGCTTCCCCTCTAATCGGGATCTACCTATCGATCAAGCGAAGGGGTCGGCTGCTCCTGAGCGAGCCCTGGGAGTGAAGGTGGCCGGCATCGACACCACCCCGGTCATCAGCAGGTTGCCCGGATAGGGCTTGAACCCGTCGAGGTCGATCTCGTAGTCGCCGATGCGGGCGAGAACGTCCCTCAGCATCAGCTCCGACTCGATGCGGGCGATCGAGGAGCCGATGCAGCGGTGGCCGCCCAGCCCGAACGCCAAGTGCCTGTTCACCTCGCGGTCGATGCGAATCTTGCCCGGGTCATCGAAGGCGGCAGGATCTTGGTTGGCCGTCACCCAGCTGATCATCACAATGTCACCCCGGCGGATCTGGCGGCCTCCCAGCTCCACGTCGCGGGTAGCAGTACGGGTGAGGGTCTCGCTAGGACTGTAGAAGCGGAGGAACTCCTCCACCGCGGCCGGGATGAGGCTGGGATCGTCGATGAGCCGGGAGCGGTCCTCTGGATGGGTGCCCAGGTGGTGCAGGCCCCACGACACCAGCGAGGTGGTGGTGTCGAGGCCTCCGGCAACCAGGTTCCACATGATGGCGGTGATCTCGTCATCACTCAGCATCCGGCCATCCAACGGAGAGGAGACCAACGCGGTGGTGACATCGTCGGCCGGATTCTCCCGGCGAAACGCGGCAAAATCTCTCAGTTCGCCCCACATGTCGGGTTGATGGGATATTGCGCTGAGGTACCGCTCGTCGGTGGCCTCATAGGACGAGGTGGCGTGGAAGAAGTCGGCGTAGTGCTGCCAGTTGGACGACACCATGCCCATCATCTCGAGTGTCAACACGGCAGGGACGGGCGTGGTGTAGTCGAGCACCAAGTCGGCCTCGCCCGACTCGATGATCTCGTCGATGAACCACGCCGACACCGCCTCCATCCGGGAGCGGGTGCTTTCGACGGCGTTGATGGTCATGAGCGGGTTCAACACCCGCCGCAGGTCGGCGTGCTCGGGCCCGTCGATCTCCGACACCCCCTGGCGAGGGATATAACCCGGTCGGGGTACGCCGCAGATGCCGTGATAGGAGATGCCGTCGGGGGCGTCGGGCTCGTATTTGTGGGCGAACGTCTCGTTGTCTCGGGCCACTTGGGCCACCGAGTCGTAGTCGGTAACCATCCAGAAGCCGCCGTAGTGCTCGTTGAACACCACCGGGCAGCGCTCTCTCAGTTCGTGGTATCGGCTATGGCGGTTGGCGATGAACTCAGGGGTCTGGTGGTCGATATCAATAGCGACATCTGCTGTCTCGGCGTCCACGCCCGCAGCCTAGGCAATCAAACCCGCCCAGATTGGCTCAGCGGTTACGAGCCGTAGACAAGCACTCCAACGGCGTATTGCTCGGCAAACAGCTTGAGCACTTCGCCGGGGTCGGCGTGACAGTCGGTGGCGTACTTGGAGTAGAGCATCTCACCGTTGACTTCCACGTCGAAGATGCCCGACGCACCGGTCACCAGGGTCAGATCCTCAATGATGTGCTGGTAGTTCTGAAGCAAGTCCTTGGCAGCGCTCACGGCGTGCTCGGAATAGTTTCAAGGGACTCAATACGTGATGGTGATGCGGTGCTTGTCGGCCACAGTTGCAGGCTACCGCCGAGAAGACGGCAACCCGCACATTTCTTTGACCGCTACTCTCTGCGCCCATGAACCAAACAACCGCCGAAGTCGGCGTGTTCGAGGCTATGCACACCCAGCGGGCGGTGCGCCGGTATCGGCCCGACTCAGTGCCCGATGAGCTGATCACCCAGGTACTGGACGCCGCTATTCGGGCCCCCAGCGCTATCAATGGCCAGTTCGCCCGCTTCGTGGTGGTCACTGACCCTGAGAAGCGCCGCCAGCTCGGCGAGCTTTATCTCGACGCCCAATTGGAGGCCTACGACAACCCGTCAGCAGCCGGCACCGAATGGTTGCGAAACCAGGAGGCTGAAATCGTTGAGAAGGCTGCCAAGTTCGCCCGTGAGATCGGCGACGTGCCGGTGTTCATCATCGTGTGCTCCACCCAGCGGGGAGTGAGCCACTCGATTTACCCAGCGGTGCAGAACCTCCTGGTGGCGGCCCGCAGTCTGGGACTGGGCACGGTGCTGACCACGCTGCACACCTTCCGGGCCGACGAGGTTCGAGCCGTGCTCGGCATCCCCGACGACGTCCACATCGTGTGCGGCATTCCGATGGGCTGGCCTGCGGTACCCTTCGGCCCCGTCCGCCGCCGGCCATTGTCAGAAGTGTCGTATTGGAACCAGTGGGAGGATCACGATGAGTGAACAAACAAGTGGGCAGAGTTTTGGCCCCTTCTCTTTGAGAGTTGCCGATGGCGTGGGCTGGGTGGTCATCGACCATCCGCCCAATCAGCTTGTTGACGGCCCCCTAATCGGCGGGCTCATGGGATTGCTCGACTCGGTTGAGGCTGATGAGCAGGTTCATGTCTTGGTGTTTGAAAGTGCTGATCCCGATTTCTTCTTGATGCACGGCGATGTGGAGCAGATCCTGGCCATGGAGGCGCCCGCCGAAGTGCCGACCGAACCCAACTTCGCCGCGGCCACCTTCGACCGCTGTCGCACCATGGGGGTGGCCACCATTGGCATGATCGACGGCATCGCCCGGGGCGGCGGCTCGGAGTTCCTGCTGTCGCTCGACATGCGCTTTGCCGGGCCTCGCACCGTGTTGGGCCAGCCCGAGGTGGCCATGGGCATCATCCCCGGGGCCAGCGGAACCCAGCGGCTGGCCCGCCTGGTGGGCCGCAGCCGGGCGCTGGAGATCGTCCTGTCGGGCAACGACGTAACCG
>JAPPKI010000476.1:0-457 GCA_028820035.1 bacterium
ACTGTAGCCCGACTGGGTTGCATGAGCGCATGCCAACTGTTCACAGTGGCCTTGCCCGCCCCCTTGCCGGCGCGTTGCAGAAGCGCTTGGCCTCCCCCCATGCCCGAGCGTTCTGGCAGACTTGGGCGATGGCCGATGTAGCCGATGCGCTCCGCACCTATTGGAACGACCGGGGACCGGTGTGGGTGGAGTACCGGGAGAGGCTGGACACCATGCTGGCCACTCTGGGAGAGGCGGCGATCGCCCGGCTGCATCCCGATCCCGGCGAGCACGTGCTGGACATCGGCTGCGGCACCGGAACCACCAGCTTGGAACTGGCCCGCCTGGTGGGCCAGAGCGGACAGGTGACCGGGGTGGACGTGTCGGCCCCCATGCTGGACGCAGCCCCCCCCCCGGCCCCCCCCGCCCGGGTGGGCCACACCGACCTGGTTGTTGGCGATTCCGGCGCCCCTCAAAT
>JAPPKI010000476.1:467-3304 GCA_028820035.1 bacterium
GCGTCAGGCGCTGCGTCCCGCCGTCGGACGGCAGGCGCCCATGCTGGACGAAGCCCGCCGCAGGGCCGCCGACGCCGGGTTGGCCAACACCTCCTTCGTGGTTGCCGATGCCGGCGCCCATCAATTCGAGCCCCGGCACTTCGACGCCGCCTTCTCTCGCATGGGGATCATGTTCTTCGCTGAGCCGGTGGCCGGATTCACCAACCTCCGGCGGGCACTGCGGCCCGGGGGCCGGCTTACCTTTGTGTGCTGGCGCTCCCCCGCGGAGAACTCCTGGGTAACCGAGCCCGGACAGGCCGTGGCCGAGGTGCTGGGCCCGCCTGAGCCGATGGATCCCGACGCACCGGGGCCGTTTTCGCTGGCCTCGGCCGATCGGATCAGCTCGATCCTCACCGGTGCCGGGCTGGTGGACATCGACATCACCCCCCATGACCTGCCGGTAAACATCGGCGGAGGCACCACCGATGAGCTGGTCCGCTACTACATGGACCTGCTGCCCGGCACGGCCATCCCCGAGAACGCCGACGAGCATGTGATCGACCGGGTCAAGGCCGCCCTCGGGGCCATGGTGGACCGCCGTCGCACCGCGGATGGCATCACCATGGGCGCCGCCGCCTGGCTGGTCAGCGCCCGGGCCTAGCCGCTCGCCAGCCTCAACACGCCGCCAGGTTTAAAGAAGACCGTTTCGTTGACCCAATCGGGGTTGGTACACTGAGGGGTGCCAGGCCGGGGGGGTTGGCAGAGCTATCGAGTAGCGCCCCCCGGCCCAGCGACTTTGACGCTAGCGGTGCGCCCGGCGAAAACCGACCAAACAACCACCAAAACGGTGGCTGCGGCCATGTAGCCGTGCATCTCCCGCAGACCGATCTGGTCGGCCAGGGCCCCGAGCGGGAATGCGATCAGGCTCTGGGCGCTGAAGGAGATCATCACCAGGCTCTGCACCCGGCCGTGGTACACCGGCTCGGACAGCAGCAGCGACATCGACATGTTGGTGGTTTGGAACGTGGTGGCCGCGCCGCCCAGCACGAACAGCACCGGCAGTGCGACCAGGTGATTGGGGGTGATGGCCAAAACCGCCACACCGGCGGCCACCACGATCAAGCTGGTGATCCGCAGCCGCCAAAGCTGGGTGTTGTCGCGCATGCGGGCCACTTGGAGGGCGGTGACAGTGCCGCCGAGGGCGTTGGCTCCCTGAAGAACGCCCAGCCACAGCGCCCCCACCCCGAACACGCTCTCGGTGTACTTGGGCAGAAACGCCAGGTAGGGCATGGCCACCAGCAGCATGAGGGCGGTGGATATCACCACCACCCGCAGATAGGGGCTTCGGGCGACGTAGGCCACTCCCTCGGCTATCTCCTCGAAGGGGCTATGGGCCTCTAGCCGCTCAGGCCGCGACGCGGGAAGCAGGAGCACCGGGATGGTCCCCACTGCGGTGAGGCCCGCGCTCAGCAGATACACCCCGGCCAGCCCGAAGTTGGGTGTGTCGGCCAGAAATCCGGCCAGCGCTGGCCCAACTGTTTGGGTGCTGGCCACGGTGAGCTGGGTGAGCGAGATGGCGTTGGACAGAAGTTCGCGTTCCACCACTTCGCCGGTCATGGCCATGCGGGCCGGACCCATGAACGCGAACGACGACCCCTGGATGAGCGATGCCAGCAAGAGCATCCAGAACTCCTCCAGGCCCAACACCACCATGATCCCGAGCCACAATGCGCTCAAGGTAAGCGAGAGGTGGGAGCCGAGGATGAGGGCCCGGCGGGCGAACCGGTCGGCGGCCACTCCCCCGAACGGGGTGACGGTGACCATGCCAACGCCGAAGGCCAGCAGCACCAGGGCGAAGCTGGAGTTGCTGTCGGTGAGCTGGATGGCCAGCCAGCCCCGGGCCAGTATCTGCATGCCCACGGCGAGAAAAGCCACCAGCCCCGACCACCACAACAAGGCGTAGGCGCGGTTGGACAGCGACGCGAAGATCCCCGAAGCAGATGCAGGGGCGACGTCGCTCACACTGCGACGGTACCGGCCTTCGGCTTCCAACGCGGCACCTGCCGCCCCGCTGCCGTAGCTTCAAGCCATGTCTGATCGAGGAACAGCGGAGGAGACCAAGGCCGTGCTGCGACGGTGGTACGACGAGATGTGGGGGGCGCAGAATCCGGACCTGGTGCCGGAGTTGGCTGGGCCGGTCTACGTCCGCCACGAGATGGGCGGCACCCGATCAGTGACCGCCGAGGAGTACCAGCAGCAGGTGGCCGCGCTGTGCAGCCAGGCCGAGTTCACCGACTTGCGCTACCAGCTCATTGCCGAGGACGACCACGTGGTGGCCATCGGATCTTGGAAGGTGGACGGCAATCAATGGGACTGGGTGCAAGCCTTCCGAGCCGAGGACGGAAAGCTGGTGGAGACCTGGCTGTCGGGCATTGGATTCGAGTCCAACTGGGCACCCGAAGTCATCAACCCCTAAACACAACTCCAGTACGAGCACGAAGGAGACCACCAGTGAGCATTCGACGGATCGTGTGGGCATTGATCACCCTGGGACTGGTCACCGCGCTGCTGGGCGCAGTGGCGGCCAATGCGCAAGACGACGGTGACGCAGCCGGTGACAGCGGTGAACTGCAACTGGTGATCCTGCACCACAACGACGGCGAGTCGCAGCTGGTGCAAGCCTCATCGTCCGCCCCTGATCATGGCGGCGTGGCCCGCTTCGCCTCCCTGGTACACCAGCTTCGGTCCCAGGCCGCCGATGACGGCGCGGCGGTGATCACCATCTCCTCGGGCGACAACTTCTTGAGCGGCCCCGAGCTGTCGGTGAGCCTCGGCGACGACAGCCCGTTCTACGACGC
>JAPPKI010000196.1:0-23194 GCA_028820035.1 bacterium
GACCGTGATTGATCAGTCGACGAATTCGACGTCGATGGAACTGCCATCTTTGCTGGCCGCGGCCCGCACGATGGTTCGAATTGAGTTGGCCACCCGGCCCCTGCGGCCGATGACCCGGCCCATGTCCCCCTCGGCCACTGTGACCTCCAACGAGACCGAACCCTGTCGTTCGACTACTTCCACTTCAACATCGTCGGGGTTCTCCACCACCGACTTGACCAGGTATTCCAGAACGGTTCGAGCAGTGGGGACTTCGATGGTGTTGATGTCGCCATCGTCATCGAAATCGTCATCCTCGTAATCGTCGCGGTAGTCGTCGTCCTCGTAATCCTGGTCTTCGGCTCCAAATTCAGTGTCGGTCACGATTCACCGTCCTCGGCTTTTTCGGCGTCCTGTTCTGAGTCTTCGGCTGATTCGGCCTCCGATGCAGTGTCATCCGCGTCCACCGATTCGGTCTCAGAATCCTCATCCGGCTCCACTGGCTCGACCTCTGATGCGGTCTCCGCGGGTGCAGCCTCAGCGGGTGCAGCCTCAGCGGGTGCGGCTTCAGAATCCTCCGCCGATGCGGCTTTCGTCACAGTTGTAGGAGCAACCCTCACCGGCCCGGCTTCGCCGGTGAACTCTTCCCACGCGCCGGAGATTACCAGCAGCTTCTGCACCCGCTCGCTGGGTTGAGCGCCATGGCGAAGCCAGTGCAATGCCCGCTCATTGTCGATCTCAATCAAGGACGGCTCTTGGCGGGGGTTATAAGTGCCCACAATCTCGATAAATCGCCCGTTGCGGGCTTTGCGGGAATCGGCGGCCACCACACGGTAAGTGGGCTGCTTCTTCTTGCCCATCCGCATCAGCCGGAGTCTTACTGCCACAAGCCGGTCAGCCCTTCTGTCTTCCTGGGTCAATTGGGCGTCCTGAGCCCGATTGTCCCGTCATCAGTGCCAGTGCAAGCACGAACCGGCGCCGACCGCCGGAATGGGAAAACTCTACCCGCCGAAAATCTCTATGGGCTACCTCAGGGAGGAGAGATCGAATTCCCCGTCTTCCAAACCCGGCAAGGTCAACTTGGACTTGCCCGTCTTCTTCTGCTGGCCGCCCGGCGGCGTCACACGACTCCCCTTTCGGCCCTTCTTGGGCTTCTTTCGGCCCGAACCGGGGCCTTTGTTCCCCATCCGCTTCATCATCCGCTGCACCTCGCTGAACTGCCGCAAGAGCTGGGAGACCTCCGAGGGGCGGGTACCTGAACCAGCGGCGATCCTCTGACGGCGTGAACCATCGATCATCCGGGGCGCGGCCCGCTCCTCAGGGGTCATCGAGCAGATGATGGCCTCAACTTGGGCGATTCGATCATCCTCGATCTCGGCTTTGCGCAATTCCTGGGGCGCACCGGGAAGCATCCCCACCAGATTCTGGAGCGAGCCCATCTTCTTGAGCTGGCGCATCTGCTCCAAGAAGTCCTCCAGGGTGAACTCTCCCTCCAGCAGTTTGGCGGCAGCCGTCTCGGCTTCGGCCTCCTCATATACCTGTTCGGCCTTCTCGACCAGGGTGAGCACATCGCCCATGCCGAGAATCCGGCTGGCCACCCGGTCGGGATGGAACAGCTCGAACTCGTCGATCTTCTCGCCAGTGGAGGAGAAGGCGATGGGCCGACCGACTACTTCCTTCACCGACAGCGCCGCGCCGCCGCGAGCATCGCCGTCCACTTTGGTGAGGATCACCCCGTCGAGCTCTAGAGCAGCGTGGAACGACTCGGCAGTAGCCACCGCGTCCTGGCCGGTCATGGCGTCGACCACGAGGAAGGTGTAGTGGGGATCGATGGCGTCGGATATCCGCCCGATCTGGTCCATCATCTCGTCATCGATGGCCAGCCGACCGGCGGTGTCGCAGATCACCACGTCCCGGCTGGAAGCCACGGCCTCAGCCACGCCTTGCCGGGCCACAGCAATCGGATCGGAGGGCTCGCTGTACACCGGAACCTCGATGGAAGCCCCCAAGGTGCGGAGCTGCTCAACCGCGGCAGGCCGCTGCAAGTCGGCCCCCACCAGCATGGGGTTGCGGCCCTGCTGTTTGAACCAGGAGGCCAATTTGGCCGCGTTGGTGGTCTTGCCCGAACCCTGAAGTCCGGCCAGCAGCACCACCGTGGGTGGTTTGGCCGGATGGGAGATCTCCAGCGTCTCACCACCCAAGGCAGCGATCAGCTCCTCATGGACGAACTTGATCACCTGCTGAACCGGGTTGAGGGCCTTGTGAACCTCGGCCCCCACGCACCGCTCGCGGACCCGGTCTTGGAAGCCGCGGACCACGTGGAGGTTGACATCGGCGTCCAACAGAGCCAAGCGGATCTCGCGCAGCACCTCGTCGACATCGCTCTCCCGCAGGGTCCCCAGACCCCGCATGCGCTTGAAGATGCCCTCGAACCGATTGCTCAGCGTGTCGAACATGGGCTGCCCAGACTACGCGCTAGAGGTGCGGATTAGACATCCGACGGGAAGGGCAGCGCTAGGAGAACAGGGCCTCGACAAACTCGTCGGCGTCGAATTCCACCAAATCGTCGATTCCCTCCCCCAGACCGACCAGCTTCACCGGGATCTCCAATTCGTCTTGAACCGCCAAAACGATGCCGCCTTTGGCTGACCCGTCAAGCTTGGTGAGCACCACGCCGGTCAGCTCAGCCGACTCGGTGAAGCGGCGAGCCTGGGCTAGACCGTTCTGGCCGGTGCTGGCGTCGATCACCAACAGCACCTCGGTGACCGTTCCCGGCCCCTTGCCGGCCACTCTGTAGATCTTGGACAGTTCCTCCATCAAGTTGGTGCGGGTGTGGAGACGGCCAGCTGTATCGGCCAGAACCAACGGCACCCCGGCCGCCGAGGCGTGTTCGATGGCGTCAAAGATGACCGAGCTGGGATCAGCCCCCTCCGCTCCCCGCACCAGTTGGGCACCCGACCGGTCGGCCCACAGGCCCAGCTGCTCGGCGGCGGCCGCTCGGAACGTGTCGCCGGCGGCAAGCACCGCATTGCGACCGCTTTGTGCCTCTCGAACCGCCAACTTGCCGATGGTTGTGGTCTTGCCCACTCCGTTCACTCCCACAAACAACCACACCGCGGGGCTGCCATCGGTGCCCAGCTCAAGATCATGGCCCCCCAAGCTCTCGGTCATCTGGGCCTTGAGCAGGGCCACGAGCTCCTCAGGATCGGTGATCTTCTCGGCTTTGGCCTGCTCTTTCAGCCGATCCAGCAATGCAGTGGTGGTGCCAACACCGGCGTCGGCCAGGATCAACGCGTCCTCCAGCTCCTCCCAAGTTTCGTCGTCTATCCCTCGGGAGACCACCGAAGTCAAGAATCCCGAAAACGTCCCCCGAGCGGTGGTCAACCGGTCCCGAAGTCGCACCCGTACCCTTACTCCTCGTCGGGCTCTTCGAAGGATGGCCGAGAGCCGATGACCACGGTGAGATCGATGTGCTCGCCGTCGCGGACCACCTCCAGCTCCACTTCCGTTCCCGGAACACGGAACTGAACCTTGGCCGCCAACTCGGTGAACGTTGAAACCACCTCACCGTCGATCAGCACTATCAAATCCCCAGCCATCAACCCGGCTTGCTCGGCGGGAGTGTCGGGTGACACTTCCACCACAAGGGCACCCGGAAGGCCAATCTCCGGATCAGCTCCGTATACGCCCAGGTATCCCAGTTCGGTGCTCTCTCCGCTCAATATGCGCTGCGCGATGTTGAGGGCGATATCAGAAGGGATGGCAAACCCCAACCCGATGTTCCCAAACGAACCGTCGGTCTGGATAAGCGTGTTCATTCCGATGACCTGACCGTTGCTATTGGCCAGGGCACCCCCTGAATTGCCCCGGTTTATGGGTGCATCGGTCTGGATCATCTCCACAAAGGCACTGTCGCCGGTCCCCTCTCTCACCGCTCGCCCCACCGCGCTCACGATCCCGGAAGTCACCGACTGCTGCAACCCGAACGGGCTTCCCACTGCCACGGCCAGCTGTCCCACTTCGACGGTTGACCGGTCGGCAAAGACCGCGGGCGTCAGCGTCATGTCGGTATCGACCCTCACCAAGCCCACATCAATGGCCGGTGCTGTGCCCACCACAACGCCCTCCGCCCTGACCCCGTCGGCAAATTGAACCCTTACCGTCTCGGCCTCACCGAGAACGTGGGCGTTGGTGAGAATGAGGCCGGACTCGTCGTAGATGATCCCCGAGCCCTGTCCGTAGGTCGGAGCATCCTCGGGGATCTCCGACTCAGGATCAGGGCTATCCGGGTTCAGGTCAGGAGGCACGGGGGATTCTTGATCCAATGCATCCACGTTCACCTCAATGAGTACTACCGAGGGAATGACCGCACGGGCCACCGCCACCACCGGATCGCCGAGCACCAAGGGAGCCTCCGATTGGCCCGAGTCAGAGGGCTCGCCGGACGACGGCGGGTTGGAGGGTGCCACGACCATCGGTGTCTGAAGCGGTGGCAATTCCTGTGGTGCGGCACTCACCACCTGCGGCCCGGAGACCACCACGATCTCAGGAGAAGGGGCATCCTGATTGAAGAAGACGCTGCCGACGCCGATCCCTATGCCCACCAGCCCCAGTACGGCCAAGACCACCGACGTCACCAGCATGACCACCGCGGGATTTCGGGGTTGGTTCGACCGATCTCCTGTCGGCCCCCAGGACACCACCTCTACAGTGCGGGGGGCTGGCAAGTTTCTGGGCTGCTCGGCTGGGCCTTCCAGTTCCCACCCCAAGGGATCCCACTCCGACCGGGGATCGTCGGACTCGTTGCTCATTTTGTGTGGTGAGTTTCCAGCGGCTCGTTACTCATCTTGAGTGGTGAGTCCTCAGCCTTGTTCGAGAAGTACCTTCGATTGTGAGGCTACCACCACTTTTTCGGAAAGCACCTTCGAGCTGCCACCCGGCTTCATGGAAACGCCGTAGAGGCAATCGGCCGCTTCCATCGTGCGCTTTTGGTGGCTGACTATCAGCAACTGGGCATCAGCTCGGAACTCGTCGATGAGCTGAAGGAAGCGGTGCAGATTGACGTCATCAAGAGCCGCCTCCACCTCATCCATGACATAGAACGGCGAAGGACGGCTGCGGAACACCGCAAATAGAAAGGCCAGCGCGGTAAGGGAGCGCTCCCCTCCCGAAAGCAGGCTCAGGCGGCGGATGTTCTTGCCCGACGGTCGGGCTTCGATCTCCACCCCGGTGTCCAGCAGGGCGTCAGGTTGGGTGAGCCGCAGCTTGCCCTCGCCACCGGGAAACAGCGTCTGGAACAGTTCGGAGAAGTTGCGCTCCACGTCGGCATAGGCCGACGAGAACACGCTGACGATCTCCTCGTCGATCTTGCGGATGATCTTGCGGAGCTCCCGGCGGCTTTGTCGAATGTCGTCAATCTGGCCCTGGGTGAACTCGTAGCGCTCCGAAAGCGCCTCGTGCTCCTCCAGCGCCAACGGGTTCACGGGCCCCATAATGCGCAGCTCCTGCTCCAGAGCCCTGATCCGGTCGGCGGGAGCAACGCCCGACTCCAAGGGAGGGCATTCCGCAGCCACAGCCTCGCCGGGTTCGCAGTCCAGCTCCCGGCGGCAGCGGTCGACCGCCGCCTCCAGCCTTATCCCGGCCTCGGCCAACTCAATCTCGGCGCTGCGGTCCCGTTCTCGGCACTGTCCCAGCCGAGCCTCGGCCTGGGCCCGCTGGCTTCGCAGTTCCTCAAGCCTCCGGGCCGCGTCCCGAGCCGCCTCAGATTCCTGCGCCCTTCGGCGGCGAAGGTCTTCAAGCTGGTGGTCTGCCTCTTGGACCCTGCGAGCCAATAGTTCTGCGAGTTGGTCGACGACAGCCAGCCGCAAGTCGACGGCCTCCCGCCGAGATGCAACTTCGGCGCGGGCTTGAGCCATCTCGCTCAACCGCCGCTCAATATCGTCTCGCTGTGTGGATAGCAGGCGGCGCCGCTCTTCCAATCCTGCGGCCCGTATTCGGTAGTCAGAACGAAGGGTGCTCACGGTCTGGGACTTGTGAGACAGCTCATCGCGTTCTCGGTTCATGCTCTCCACACGCGCCTGATGCTCGGCTTCCCTGGCCTCGTGTTCGGGCAGTTCCTCTTGCAGTTCGCCAGCCCGACGCCGATCCTCGACAATCCTGGCATCCAGTTCGCGGCGACGGGGACCGAACGCAGCAATTCCAACTTCCACGTCGCGCAGCTCCCGTTCCACCGCGGCGGCTCGCCCCCGGGCAGTCTCCAGAGCCTCCGACTGGATCGATGCCGTCTGTCGAGTCTGGGCCGCTTGCTCCTCGGCCTCCTCCCGCTGGCGGTCGACAATCGCCAGCTCTTGCTTGGCGGCGTCCTCTGCTTCAGATACACGCGCCAATGCCTGCTCGGCTTCTTCCAGCAACCCTCTGGTGGCCCCTGAGCGCCGAACGCCCACTCGCCATCCCGACGGGGAGAAACGGTCGCCCCGGCGGGTGACTACCACCGCGGAGGGATCGGCGACTGCCGCCGCAGCCGCCTGTTCACTGTTCTCCACCACCCCAACCGAGCCGACCAAGGCGTCGAGCAGCAGGTCCATGCCCGCAACCGAGGAATGCACATGGGAGCGCAGGGGAACGCCCACAGCCGGAGGCGTGGCGGCTGTGCCCGATCCGCTCAGGGCCAAGACCGCCCCGCTCACATTGTCTGCTTCCAGGGTGGCAATGGCTCGCATGGCGACCTCGGTATCGGTGGCAACCACCGCGGCCACCGCCTCGCCCGCGGCAGCTTCAAAGGCCGCCTCCCACCCCCGATCGATGTCGACTACCTCGAGTAGCGTGCCCACCACACCATCGATGCCGGCCAGACGCTGGGCACCAGACTGGTCGCGTGCCTCGTCCAAGGCGAGGGAAAGGACCTCTCGTCGTGCCTCCCACGCATGGCGTTCGCCAACCGCTTCGGCAAGCACGGCTCTCTGGTGCTCGCTCGCCGCTCGGGCCTCGTCTACCAACCGATCGACGCCGTCGAGCTCGTGTCGCTGGGACTGCTCAGCCTCTTCCATGCTCGTGGCCTCAGCCCAGCGTCGGTCCAGCTCCTCCACCAACGCCTGCTGACGTCCTTCCAACTCCTCAAGGTTCCGGCCCAAACGGTCTGATTCAGCTTGATCCCGTTGGATCGACGCCTCCAAGATTCTCAACTCGCCTTTGATCCGGGGGGCATCCGGAACCGATAGCGGCAGATTCTGGTCGCCCCACCGCTCGTCGAACAACAGACGAAGCTGTTCCAACTGCTGTTCGGCATCAGCCACAACAGCCTCATCGGGTGCCAATGCCTCCGCAGCGTCCTCAACTTCGCGCAGTTCTCTGCCCAGTCGGTTCGACTCGGCCTCCAATGTGGCCACCACATCCTCGTCCACACCGGCATTTCGCTCCCGCTGCAAGCGCAGACGGCGCTCCGACATCAGCGCCTCCATCCCTCGAAGCCGTTCGGTGAGCCCCTCGAAGCGCATTAGCGCGTCGCTGATGTCCTGCCCGTCGGTTGCTGACAATTGGGATTCGGCCGCGGCCAAGTCTCGGTCTGCGGCCTCCACCTGGACCGACAGTTGCTCCATCTCGCGGCGATCGGCCGCCTGGTCCTGAGTCAACTGGCGAACCCGCCGGCGAAGCTGGTCGATCTCCTGTCCCGCAAGATAGCGGCGAAGACCGCCCAGTTCTGCCAGAAGGCCGCCGTGCCGCCGTGCCGCCTCGGCTTGACGCTCCAATGGCCGCAACTGGCGTCGAATCTCCCGCACCACGTCGGATAGCCGGGTGAGGTTGGCCTCAGACGCGGCTAGCCGCCTTTCCGACTTCTCCTTGCGGCGGCGATACTTCAACACGCCCGCGGCCTCCTCGATAACGGCCCGACGGTCTTCAGGCCGGGCGCTCAGAACCCCTTCGATCTGGCGCTGGGAGACGATCACATGCTGCTGGCGGCCAACGCCGGAGTCGCTCAGCAGTTACTGAATGTCGAGCAGCCGACAGGGCACGCCGTTGATGGCATACGTGCTGTCCCCACTCCGGAACAGCGTCCGAGTGATGGTGACCTCTTCGAATTCGATGGGCAGCAGACGTGAAGAGTTGTCGATGCTCAGCGACACCTCCGCCCGACCCAGCGCCGCTCGAGAAGCAGTTCCCGCGAAGATGACGTCTTCCATCTTGGCCGACCGCACCGACGTCGGGGCTTGGGCCCCCAGAGTCCAGGCCACCGCGTCGACCACGTTGGATTTGCCGCTGCCGTTGGGCCCCACGATTACCGTCACGCCGGGCTCGAATACCAGCGTTGTCGGATCGGCGAAGGACTTGAACCCCTTGAGCGTCAGCGCCTTCAAGAACACCTAAGCGACCCTACCCAGCCGAAGGGCGCGATTTGTGGAACTACGCCGAGTTGGCTGAATGGAGGCGGCGGGTCAGATCTGGCACTGCTCGCAGTAGTACGTCCAGCGGCGGCGGAAGCGGTACTTCTGGATCGGGCGATGACAGCGGGGACAAGGCCGTCCGCCCTTGCCAGCCTGCTTGAACACGTTGAGGTACTCCTCGTAGCCGCCCGGCTTTCCGTGCACGTCCACGTAGAAGCCATCCTCCAAAGTGGCTCCCCGGTGTTTGGCCGCATCGTGCAAGGTTTCCACCATCGCCCGGTGCAATCGCCTGACCTCTTGAGGTCCCAAGGAGTTCGGCAGGCGGTCGAACCGCAAACCAGCTGCGAACAAGATCTCGTCTGAATACACCTCACCCAGTCCAACCACCACGCGGTCATCGGTCAGCACGGCTTTCAGCTTGGCGTCTTGGGCCAAGAGGATCTCGCCGAACATCCGCCACGGCACCGGCTGTTCGAGGGGATCAATCCCCAGTCCCCCCAACTCGGGGACTTCCTCAATCAGCTTTTCGGCATTGGCCAAGAACAGTGTGGCATCGCCAGTTCCGTCTACCAGTCGAAGCTGCCCGCTCTTGGTGAAGGTGATCGCCACCGCGGTATTGGGCTCAATGCTGTCTCGGTTGGCGTGGCGTCGGAGCTGGCCTCCACTGCCCAGATGAGCAACCACCACATCCTCGCTGTCCAGACCCATAATCAAGTACAGCCCCCGACGGCGGACATTGGTGATCTTCATCTTCTCCAGCCGGGCCGCAAGCTTCTTTGCCCCGCCGGACCGCTTGGCGTGCCCGGTTTCGAAGACCTCCACAGACTTGATGCGAAGACCAGACAGTTCTCTATCCAGGTCGCGGCGAATGGTCTCGATTTCGGGTAGTGCGATCATCGGATCACTCCTCGTAGTCCTTCTCCTTCTACCACTTCTGCTCCTGCCGAGATCACGGGGCTGCTCCAGAGACAGCGGCCACTTCATCATGGTTCAGGGTTTGCCAGGCCGAGGCGGCAGCGGCCTGCTCGGCTTGCTTTTTGGACCGACCTCGGCCTCGACCTCGTTCTTCGCCGCCCACATGCACAGCGGCGAGGAACTGCTTGGCGTGGTCGGGGCCCTTCTCCGTCAGACGGTACTCCGGGGCATTTTGGCCGCTGCGGGCGCAGTACTCCTGCAACCTCGTCTTGAAATCCCTGATGCCCGGGCGTTCGGATGCCGCGGCGATGCGATCATCCAGCCATCCCCGAACCAACTCGATCAGTTTCTCCCACGGGGCATCCAGATAGACCGCGCCGATCACCGCTTCCATGGCATCGGAGAGGATTGACAGCTTTTCCCGCCCCCCGGACGCCTCTTCACCGCGACCCAGGCGGAGGGCCTTTCCCAACTGCAACTCGACCGCGAGATCGGCCAAGGCTTCGGCTCGGACCACTTCGGCTCGCAGCGGCGCCAGTTGGCCTTCGGCCATTTCGGGGTAGGCGGTGTAAATGTGGTCGGTTACCACTAAAGCCAAAACGGCATCACCCAAGAACTCCAGACGCTCGTTGGAAGAAGTCCCGGCATGGTCGGCACACCAGGATCGATGAGTCAACGCCTCGACCAGCAAGCTGGGCCGGGCGAATTGGTAGCCGAGGCGATCGGCTAGAGCAGCGATGTCGGATTCAGCGGTCAGGAGCTTCGGCTCAGGCGGCCGTGGACATAGTCGACGGCGTCTCGCACCGTCTTGAGGTCCTCCAGGTCTTCGTCATCGATGCTGAAGCCAACAGTCCTCTCGCTCAACTCCTCTTCCAGGGTTTCCACGAGCTCGATGAGAGCAAGTGAATCGGCGTCGAGATCGTCGGCAAATGCCTGTCCTTCGGTGATCCGGTCCGGGGAAATCTCCAAGATGTCGGCCAAGCACTCAGTGACGAGGGTCAAAACCCCGTCGCGATCTAGCGGGCTCTGTTCGACATGGGTTTCGGATGGCACGGCATCTCCGGGGCGGTTCAGCAACTCGGCGCCCGACAAGTATACGCCAGCTTGTCCCTCTCCTTACCCACCAAGGACTGAGGGAATCCCTATTCGGAGGACAAAATCCGGCGCAATGACCCCACAGTGTCGCGTTCGGCCAGTTCATGGGCCACCTCTATGGCATTGGCCAATGCCCTTGGGGACGACGCCCCATGGCTGATGATCGTGACACCCCTCACCCCGAGGAGGATGGCACCACCCACCGAATCGGGGTTGAACTTGTCGTAGAGCGGGGTCAGCGCGGGTGCCAGCATCTCGGCTCCCTGCCTGGCCTCGTCAGAGGAGTCGAACGCCTCCAACAAGGCGCTGATTAGTTGCTTGGCCACGCCCTCAGCGGTCTTGAGGGCGACGTTCCCGGTAAAGCCGTCCGTTACGATCACATCCACCAGATCCTCCAGCAGGTCCCGTCCTTCGACATTGCCGGCGAACACCGCACCCGTCCGGGCTTGCCAGGTTTTGTCCTCCAACAACTCAAAGGCCTCCTTGACCAAGGGCGATCCTTTGCCGGCCTCCTCCCCGTTGGACAAGAGCCCGACTCGGGGCTCTGCAACCCCCCAGCGGTCGCGGCAGTACACCGCACCCATCTGGGCGAACTGCACCAGCCACTCCGCGCTGCACTCGGTGTTGGCACCCGAATCCAGCATCACGTTTGGCCAAGCACGGCCGGGAACGACGATCGGCGTGGCGATGGCGGGACGGGACACACCCCGGATACGCCCCATCCTCAACAGGGACGCCGCCATGGCCGCTCCGGTATTGCCACCGCTAACCATGGCAGAGGCGCGGCCATCGCGAACCGCCTCGGCTGCCCGCACCACAGAAGAGTCCTTCATCTTTCGCACGCTGGACGCCGCTTCGGCCCCCATGGAGATCACTTGGGACGCGGGAACCACCTCGAACTCGCCGTCATCGGGCAATTGCTCGGGTTGACCCACCAGCAACACGGGAATGCCCTGCTCAGCCGCGATTCGGACACCAGCCAACACCGACTGAGGGGCATTGTCGCCCCCCATTGCATCAACGGCAACGGGAAGCGATGTCAAAGGACGCCCTCATAATTACGATCTGGCAAATTGCGATCTGGCAAATTGCGATCTGGCAAGTTGCGATATGGCCAATTGGCGGTATGGAAGGGCTCAGGCCACTTCCATGGCTTCGCGGCCGGCGTACCACCCGCACACCCCGCACACCCGGTGCGGCCGCTTGACCGCTCCACAGCGGGGACACGTGCTCTGCGCTGGTGCCGATACTCGCCAAGCCGCGGCCCGACGGCTTCGGCCCTTGGCCTTGGAAGTTTTCTTCTTGGGTACAGCCATCGAACGGTCCTAGGTGTGGAGAAAGAATGCCGCGCCGCGGATGAAACCGGCGCTGATGCGACTAATAAATCTACTGGCCCGTTTGCAGCGCGTCTAACGCAGCCCATCGGGGATCCTTAGGGCGATCTTCGCCGGTGGGCTCGGGTTGGTTCATCGGATAGTCATCGGGGGCCGGCCCGAGGCAGTCGTCTGAGCAGAGTGGGGCGATGGGCAGAGCGAGAACAAGGCAGTCGCGCACCATCGGGGTCAAGTCCACTTCTCCATCGTGAATCGGATACGTCTCCTCATCGGTCGGGGCGCTGGCGTACATCTCCCGCAGATCCTGTTGCACTGTCTGCTCAATGGGCTCCAGACACCGCCGACATGACCCGCGCCATCCAGCATGAAGCGAGCCGCTCACTTCCAAACCGCTAATGGCCGACTCCAGATGGAGGTGGAGATCAACCGGCCCGTGTACCACGGCGTCGGAGTTGGACAGGTCGTCGAAGTGGGCCTGGAGGGAGATTTCCCGTTGCGAGCCGGGACGGCGCAGCAATTCTGCCACCGGCACGACCAGCTGCCTCGACATGGTGCCTCCTCCCGCGGTTCAGCCCACGGTGTCTTGATCGAAAAAGCCGTCGTCGGGCTCTGGTTCCGGTTCGGAATCGTAGGCCCGAACCAAATCGGCAAGCGGGTCGCCCTGCAGCCGGGACCGGGCTTCCTTGACGGTATTCAAGATGCGCTCGAGGGCGTTTTCGAAACTACCCAATTTGGTATCGCAATAGTCCTCGGTCTCCAGGCGCAGTCTGCGGGCGGTGGCCTCGGCCTCCTCTACCATTCTCCGGGCCCGTTGTTCAGCCGCCTTGACTACCTCCGTGCGCTGCACCATGGCCTCAGCCTGCGACCGGGCGGCCACCAAGATCTCGTCGCCCTCCCGGTGGACCCTCTTCAAAAAGTCCTCACGCTCCTTCAACAGCCAACGAGCTGCCCGCATCTCCTCGGGAAGACGGTTCAAGCAGCTCTGAAGCAGCTCGAGAACTTCGTCCTTGTTGATCATGGAAGAAGCCGACAGCGGCATGGGGCGGGCGGTATCCACCAGCTCAATTGCCCGTCGCAGCAGCAAGTCGAACTCGGGATCCACAAACGTCCCGGCCACTGCCTGGTGGGTTGCAGATGTATTGGGATCGATGTCAGCCATCTTGGTACCTCTCGATCAAACGTTTGGCCACCGGAAGGGAACCACGTCAGTCATCTCGATATCTCTCCATCAGTTGCTTGGCCACCGGAAGCGGGACCATGGAGTCAATTTGTTCTCCGAAGCGAGCAAGCTCGCGGATGAGCTTGGATGCCAGGAACGAATGCTTGCTGGCTGAGGGGATGAACAGCGTGTGAACCCCGGAGATGGCCTGGTTCATCTGGGCCATCTGAAGCTCGTTCTCGAAGTCGGAAACCGCTCTGAGGCCCTTCACAATGAAGTCGACCCCTTCTTCTCGGGCCAAATCCACCACCAGGCTGGCGAACAGGGTGGTCCGCACATTGGGCAAGTGGGCGAAGCACTCATCCAACATCGATTGACGCTCTTCCAACTCGAACAGAGGAGTCTTCTGCGGATTGTGCACTGCGGCCACAATCACCTCCTCGAACAGACGCGCCGCGGTCTCCACGATTTCCATGTGCCCGTTGTGTATCGGGTCGAACGATCCGGGAAACAGGACGCGCGTCACGAAGGGTTCTCCTGGGGTCTGTCGTTGCTATTGCTGGCTTGCAATCACCACAACGGTACCCGCGTAGCGGCGCTGTTTGATGACATCCCAGCCGGATCCTGGAACCACAGCCTGATCAGACTCAGCCATCACCACAGCGGCGGGAATCTGGGACAGCAGTTCTGGCCAGGCGTCGAATTGATAGGGAGGATCGCAGAGGGCCACGTCATAGCCATCACCGAGTCGGGGAAGCTCCTCCCATACATCGCCGGGCACCACTCGACAGCGATCGTCGAACCCCGTGGCCTCGATGTTTGCCTGCAACGCGGCCAACGCCGCCGGTGCACACTCCACAAATGTTGCCGAGGCCGCGCCCCTCGATACGGCTTCCAATCCCAGAGCCCCTGATCCGGCGAAAAGATCCAGCACAGCCGCTCCTTGCAGGCGACCCATGCTGTTCAAGGAGTTGAAAACTGCCTCTCGAACCCGGCTGGTGGAAGGGCGCACGTCCATGCCATCTGGAGTGCTCAACCGACGGCCCCGGGCCTCCCCGGCGATGATCCGCAGCACAATCGCTCAGTCTTCTGGAGGACGGGGCTCTCGGGACATCGGGGTGATGAGCACGCCGTCGCCCAAGTAGAACTCATCGACCGGCTCAAAGCCGTGACGGCGGTAGAAGCCCACATTTGCCGGATTGCTGGACTCCAAGTAGGCCAGCATGCCGATCCGGTCGCATCGATCCAGCATCGGTGACAGCACCCTGCTTCCCAGGCCCTTGCTCTGCTGGTCGGGCGACGTGCCCAACACGGCCAGGTACCAGTGGGGCTCTGCTAGACGGGCTTGGTGCATCTTTCCCAGGGCTTCCATCCGAGACGGGGCCAGATCGCCCAGCAACTCGGTCATCATGGCAACAAACGCCACACGGCCATCTGACTCGCCGCGATCAGTCTCATCGGGTTCCTGTGACGGGTCTTTCTTGTCTTGGGGCGGTTGCCAGTAGGCCACGCACCCGTCGGCCCGGGTTCCGTGAAGCTCTGAGCCGGGGGGCTGATGGTCCAATGTGAACTCCCACCAACGCCTTAGCGATATTAAGCGGGCGGAATCGTCTGGGAATACCCACCCCATCAACGGATCTGGCTCAAAGGCATCAGCCCAGATGGCCGCGATCTGCTCCCGCCTCTCCAAACCCATACGCACGATCTCCAACACGGTGCCTCCCAAAAACTCAGCTCTTCATCAAGTAGTCGGCGTCGTCGTCTACCAGCAATAGCTCCACCTCGGCGCGCAGCTCGGCGTGGCGTTGGAGGTCGGGGTCGTCGTCCAACATCTCACCGGCTGCTTGACGAGCCCACACCACCCAATCCTTGTCCCGGCGCAACGAGGCCAGCTGCAAGTCGCTTCGGCCCTTTTGGCGCTCGCCCAAGATGGTGCCCTCCCCCCGCAATTCCAAATCGGCCTCGGCCAGCTCGAACCCGTTGGTGGTCTCCACCAGAGCCCGGAGCCGCTCAGCGGCAATCCCCACCGCGTCGGCAGCCAATAGGCAGCACCACGACTCGTGGACACCCCGACCAACTCGACCTCTGAGCTGGTGAAGCTGCGCGATCCCAAACCGATCGGCGTCCACGATCACCATGATGGTGGCGTTGGGCACATCCACCCCCACTTCGATCACGGTGGTGGCCACCAACACGTCGATGCCCCCGCTTCGGAATAGATCCATCACTGATTCCTTCTCCGCCGGGGTGAGCCGGCCGTGAAGCAGCCCAACCCGCAGTCCGGCCAGCTCATCGGCCTGAAGACGCTCGTAGGTCTCGGTAACCGACCGGGCTTCGATGCTATCGGACTCCTCGATCAGCGGACACACCACATAGGCCTGTCGGCCCAGCCCGACTTCGTCTCTGACCTGCTCCCACACCTCGGCTTCCTCGGGCGCGGTTCGGGCCCATCGGGTGGCAATCGGGGTTCGCCCCGGGGGCATCTCATCCAGCGTGGACACGTCCAGGTCGCCGTACACGGTCATGGCTGCGGTTCGGGGAATGGGGGTGGCCGTCATCACCAGCACATCGGGAGAGGCCGCTTGGGAGCCTTTGGCCCGCAACGCGGCCCGTTGCTCCACTCCGAACCGGTGCTGCTCATCCACCACCACGACGCCGAGAGAGGAGAAGTCCACCCCTTCCTGAATGAGGGAGTGGGTGCCGATCACGATGTCAATTGCTCCTGAGGCCAAGGACTCCTGGATGCGGGTCCGTTCGGCGCCCGCGGTCTGATTGGCAAGCAGCGCCACCCGCAGGGGCCGCTCCGCCAACAGAGAATCGGACGCGGGCACCACCACCCCGTCAAGCAGAGTCCGGACTCCCAAGTAGTGCTGGGTGGCCAGCACCTCGGTTGGTGCCATCAACGCGCCTTGGTGGCCGCCTTGCACCGCAGTGAGCATGGCTACCACTGCCACCACGGTCTTGCCCGCCCCCACATCTCCCTGCAAGAGGCGATGCATGGGCACCGGGCGAGCCAAGTCTGCCGCCACTTCGCCGATCACCCGCCGCTGGGCGCCGGTCAGGGGAAACCCCAGCGAGTTGGTGAACCGATCGACAAGCTCTCCGCTGGTGTCATGGCTGATGCCCATGGTCGACTGCTCCACTGCCCGCTTGCGCATGATCAGCTTGAGTTGGAGCCGGAGCAGCTCGTCGAACACCAGCCGATTCCGGGCGGCGTAGTGGACATCCATGGTCTCTGGGCGATGGATGCTGTCGATGGCCTGGTGGCGGTCGATCAATCCGTGATGCTTCCGCAGGGACTCGGGAACCGGATCGCTGATCCCCCGCTGCTCGGATCGCCGCAAGGCCTCGTCCACCCACCGCCTGATCTCGCGGGTTTGGAGTCCGGCTTTGCCCGACTGGGGGTAAACCGGCACGATGCGCCCGGTCTCGTCTCCCACCAGATCGACTATGGGATTGGTCATCTGGTTCTGACCTCGATACCGGTCCAGTTTCCCGAACACCACCACCTCTTGGCCCTCGGACAACTGGCGATCCCGCCAAGGCTGATTGAAGAAGATTAAACCCAAACGGCCAGTGTCATCGCCGACCGTCACTCTGACCATCGTTCGGCTGCCTCGGAGCCTCTTGGAGAACACGCTGTCCACCCGGGCCATCACCATGGCCTCCACCCCGTCTTCCAGGTCGGAGATGGCGGCTCGGTTCGTCCGATCGATGTAGCGACGGGGGTAATAGGACAGAAGATCTAGCACCGATTCCACCTCGACCGCGGCCAGCGCCTTGGCTTTGACTCGACCCACACCGCTCAGTACTTCGACGTTCATGGCCTTGAAATCGGCCATCGTCAGCGGAGGCCGATCGGCCACCTCCTGGTCAGAGCTGACCACCGATGACAGGGTCACTCCACCCCGAAATAGAACGGATAGAGCGGCTGGTTGCCCTCGTGGATCTCCACTTCCACCGCGGGATGGCGCTCGGCCAGCCAAGCGGCCACTTCGTCGACCTCGGCGGTCGTGGCATCGGCGCCGGAGATGACTGTGACCAGCTCATGGCTGTCGTCGATGAGCTCGTCCAAGAGCCCGGTGGCCGCCTGAGCCGCGCTTGGGGCCACCACCCGCAGCCCGCTTCGATCCAGTCCCAGCCACTGGCCCGCGGCAATGGGTCCCATCTCGCTCTCGGTTTCGCGCACCGCTTGGGTGATCTCCCCGGTCACCACGTCGGCGGCGGCTTCGGCCATGGCCGACAGATTCTGTTCAGCATCGGCCGACGGGTCGTAGGCCATCAAGGCGGCCAGGCCTTCGGCGATGCCCCGGGTGGGCACCACTCGCACGGTAGCGCCGGTGCATTCGTCCACCCGCTCAGCCACCGGCACGATGTTC
Organism: bacterium; assembly: GCA_028820035.1. Classification (GTDB taxonomy): domain Bacteria; phylum Actinomycetota; class Acidimicrobiia; order Acidimicrobiales; family Bin134; genus Poriferisocius. The sequence continues at coordinate 17,240 of JAPPKI010000196.1, forward strand.
TTGTTGTTGGGCAGCAACACGATCTCGGAAGCGTCGAGCTGCTCGACAGCCTGCACGAAATGCTCTGTGGAGGGATTCATGGTCTGGCCTCCGGCAATGACCGCTCGAACCCCTAGTGATTCGAAGATGCGGCGCACTCCTGTTCCCACCGATACCGCAACAACCGCGGTGCGCACCGGCTCGCCGGCCACCGTGGTGACCGTGCCGCCGATCTCGGCCTCAGCCATCGACTCGATGTGTTCAACCTGCTCGAACAAATCAGTCACCCGAATTTCGAACGGGCGACCGACGCCGATACCCGCCTCGATGCTGGCCCCGATGTCGTTGCTGTGGATGTGGCAATTCCACAGGCCATCGCCACCCACCACCACGATGGAATCACCCAAGGCCTCCCAGGCGGAACGGAAGTCGCCGATGCGGTCGTCGTCGGTCTCCAAGAAGAACATGACCTCATAGCGGGTGCCGTCGCCTTCGTCATCGGAGTGATGAGGGTGATCGGCACCGTGGGGGTAGTCGGCCCCGGCTACCGCCGCGCCCACCCCCGCGGTTGGGTCCACCGGCGGCGGGTCGGGCAGCGGCCGGCCGTCCATCGCGGTGATCAGCGCATCCAGAAAGAGCAGAAACCCTGCTCCCCCGGCGTCAACCACATTGGCCCGGGCGAGTTGCGGCAACAGCTCCGGGGTGCGGTCCAGTGAGGCCCGCCCCGCCCGCTGGCATTCCTCCACCATTTGGACGAGACCGTCGACGCCCACCTCAATCGCCTCGGAGGCGGCTGTCGCCACATCCCTCACCACAGTCAGGATGGTTCCCTCCACCGGGGTGGATACCGCCTCGTCGGCCGCGGCCGAAGCCTGTTTCAGCGCACCGGCCAGTACATGGGGATCCATATGGCCGGCCGCGGCCACCGTGTCGGCCAAGCCGCGCAAGATCTGCGACAGGATCACTCCAGAGTTGCCCCGAGCCCCCATGAGCGATCCGTGGCTGATGGCGTGGCACACCTCGGCCATCCCCTCACCAGCGCCGGTCACCTCGGCCACCACCGTTTCCAGGGTGAGCGCCATGTTGGTGCCGGTATCGCCATCGGGAACCGGGTAAACGTTGAGCTGGTTGATGACGTCCCGGTGCATGCCGAGGACGTCTCGGTACCGCTCCATCGCCGCCCGCAATCCATCGGCACCCAGCCGGTTTGCCGTCATGCTCCTCGATGCTACCTAGTCGAGCCTGCCCGACTCGCGAACCGTCTGGACCAGCCATTACCCTGCCATAATCCCCGATCACTGTCAGAAAGAGTCCCTGTGCAGGGTGTGATCAAGGCATACGATCCCGCAACCGGTCTTGGCGTTGTGGTGCGAGACACCGACCTGGCCGAGTTCGACTTGGCTGCCGATGCGCTAGAGGGATCGGTGTTCCGGATGCTGCGCCAAGGCCAGCGAGTGCTGTTCGATCTGGATGAAGGGCAAGCCACCCGTCTGCGGTTGGGCTCAGAGGTAGACATGGGCACCCCATCCTTCCTCACCGCCGCCGGCGACCCGGAGCCCGCGTGAGCCCTTCGGTTGCCGACCAGCTAGGCGCTCGCTTCGGCTTGGACTCGGTGGACATCCGGGCCGGGCTGACCCAAGACGAGCTGTTCGCCGCCGCCATCGCCGGAGACCGGGGCCGCACCCGCATCGATGGAGGCGAGCACGACCAGAAGGCGTTCGCCACCGCTTTGGGCACCGACGGGCCGCTGATCTTCTACTCCGATCCCACGTGTACCGGCCGTCCCGTTCAGGACACCTTTGCGCTGGCCTGGCCCGAGTTGGTGGACGACGTGTGGTGGAAGGCGGACTTCAACAAGCTGGACGGCGACCACTACTCGGGATTGCTGGAGCGAGTGCTGGCCCATCTGAACGAGCGGCAGGCTGTGCTGTACACCGCCGACGTGTTCTGCGGCTGGGATCCCGAGTTCGCCATCCCCTACCGGCTGGTGAGCGAGTACGCAACCCACGCCTACTTCGCCAACATCATGTTCCCCAAAGGCGTGCGCGACGACGCCGACCGCGATGCCGTGGGCTGGACCATGATCAACGTCCCCAGCTTCCGCTGCGATCCCGACCGCGACGGCACCCGCACCGACCGGGCGGTCATCATGGACCTGCGCAACCGGCTGGGGCTGGTTCTCGGGCGGGCCGACTACTGCGGAGTGGTCAAGAAGACCATGTTCACGGTGATGAACTTCGTGCTGCCCGATGCCAAGCAGCTCACCATGCACTGCTCGGCCAACGTGGACGACAGCGGCAACAGCGCCATCCTGTTCGGCTTGTCCGGCACCGGGAAGACCACGTTGTCAGCCGATCCCGACCGCAGCCTGATCGGCGACGACGAGCATGTGTGGACCGAGACAGGAGTCTCCAACTTCGAGGACGGGTGCTACGCCAAGCTCATCGACTTGGACAAAGAGGCCGAGCCCATCATTGCCGCCGCATTGTCGAGGGGGGGAACCCTCATCGAGAACGTTCCCGCCCTGCCCGGCCGGGATCTGGCCGACACCGACCCCCAAGAATTCGACCTCGCCGACGACTCCATCACTGAGAACACCCGGTTCGCTTATCCGCTCTCGTGCAACCCCCACGTGGCCCCTGGCGCCAAAGGGCCTCATCCCCGCACCATCGTGCTGTTGACCGCCGATGCTTTCGGCGTGCTCCCCCCGGTGTCGATCCTCGATCGGGACGAGGTGATGTACCACTTCGTGATGGGGTTCACCGCCAAGCTGGCTGGCACGGAAGTGGGCGTGGTGGAGCCGCAGGCCACGTTCAGCGCCTGTTTCGGAGCGCCGTTCATGTCGCACAAGCCATCGGTGTACGCCGAGCTGCTGGCCCATCGCATGGATGCCCACTCGGCCCGCTGCATCCTGTTGAACACCGGCTGGTCGGGAGGGCCCTACGGGGTTGGGAACCGCATGTCCATCTCCCACACCCGGGCGCTGCTCAACGCGGCCCTCAACGGCGACCTCGACACCGTGGACACCGTCAGGCTCCCCATCTTGGGGCTGCGAATCCCCGTCTCGTGCCCGGGTGTCCCCGATGAGGTGTTGAACCCCCGGAACACCTGGAGCGATCCCGACGCCTACGACGAAGCCGCCGTTCGGCTGCGCGACCTGTTCCGCCAGAACTACCAGGACCAGGACTACGCCTCTTTGGGCATCAAGGCGATGCTCTAGGGCTAGCCGCCCCGAAATCCCTGGGGATGGGTTGACTGCCAGGCCCAGGCATCTCGACACATTTCTGCCAATGTCCGGCTAGCCGACCAGCCCAGTTCCTTGAGTGCCTTGCCCGGGTCGGCCCACAACTCGGGCACGTCGCCCGGGCGGCGGTCTAGCTCCTCATAGGGCAGGGGGTGGCCGGTGGCCTCCCGCATGGCGGCGACAACCTCCAACACTGAGGCACCCTGACCAGTGCCCAGGTTGTAGGTGTGCGCTTCCCCGGAAGAGGCCTCCAATTGCTCCAAGGCGGCCACATGGCCACCGGCCAAGTCCATCACGTGGATGTAGTCGCGCAACGCGGTGCCGTCGGGAGTGGGATAGTCGGTGCCGTAGAGCGGCAGTTGGGGGTGGCGCCCTACGGCCACTTGGAGCAGGTAAGGCATCAAGTTGCCGGGAATGCCCTCGGGATCCTCCCCGATCAATCCGCTGGAGTGGGCGCCCACCGGGTTGAAATAGCGAAGCAAAGCCGCCGACCAACGGGGGTCGGCCCGAACCACGTCAGCAATCATCTGCTCGATGAGGAGCTTGGTCCAGCCGTAGGGATTGGCCGGGCGGGTTGTGGCCGTCTCGGGTACCGGCAGTTCGTCAGGCAGCCCATAAACCGTGGCTGAGGAAGAGAACACGATCCGGCGAACCCCACTGCGCTCCATCACTGCCAAGAGAATGGCGGCCGACTCCAGGTTGTGGCGGTAGTACCGCAGCGGGTTGGCCACTGAGTCGGGCACGGATTTGAGGCCCGCGAAGTGCAACACCGCGTCGGGGCGGACGTCGACCACGACTTTCTCCAGCGCGGATTCGTCCCGACAGTCGGCTATGTCGAGACGAGGGCGGTGGCCGGCGATCTCCCCCACCGCGTCGATGGCGGCGGAGGAGGAGTTGGCCAGGCTGTCCAGCACCGCCACCTCGTAGCCGGCCTCGAGCAGGGCGACGCAGGTGTGGCTGCCGATGTAACCCGCTCCCCCGGTCACCAGCACCGTCGCCATGTTGGGCACGTTAGCGGCGTGTTGTTGGGGCAGAGCAGCAGACTGCGGCTAGCCCGGCCCTCGCAGGACGCGCGTCTTGCCGTACATGGAGCCGAATAGCAGCCGGCCGTCGTCGTCCACGGTTACCCCCGCACCGATGGTGTTGAACTTGGAACCACCCAGTACGTAGTGGAACCGCGACTGGCCGGTAGCCCAGTCAGCGGCCTCGATCGTCCAGCGCTCGTCGCGAACTCCGCAGGTGTAGACCAACCCGCTCTCTTCGGCCACAAAGGGAACCGAATTCGGCGAGGAGATGTCGAGGTTGACCCATGCCTCCTTCAGCTCTCGGGACGCCGGATCCCATTCGTATTTGTGGAGGCCGTGGGGCTGGTACTCCGGCTTGTGGCCGAGCATGAAGCACAGCATCCGGGCCGCTTGCGCGGGAAAGCCATCAGGGATCGAGGCCGGCTCGTTGTTCACCGTCATCGCGCCGTATCCCGACACGGTGATCGACTGCTCGGTCTTGATCTCAGCCAGGTCGGGGTTGCCCATATTGGCCGGCCCGATGCCGGCAATGCGGCGGTCCGGGGCGTTGGGCAGCTGCTCCCAGTCGTCGGGAATCTCGTCTCGCCACAACAGTGTGATGTTGACCACCTCGTCGCCGTCGCCGATGACCACGAACTTGTCCTCGTCGGGGCCGAAACCCATGAGCGATGGCGTGGTGCCCGAGCCGCAACCGCCGCCGTTGCGATAGGGCACCATCCAGCAGCCGTGAGCAGGATCGTCGGTGATCTCGGTGCCCGTCCAACGCAGCTTGTGGTGGTGGTCGTTGGACGACACGTAGATGCCGTTGTCCTGGTCAACGCAGATGCTGGTGCGAACCCAGCCGTAGCCGGTATTGCCCCGCTCGGCTGCTCGTTTAGCGCAGTACTCGGCGGCGATCTCGGCCCCGCCGGCTATCTGAAGGGCGTGATAGGCGCTGAAGTCGCGCTCCAGAACTATGACCCAGCCGTGATCGGTGGTCATCACCAGCTTGCCGTCGAAGGTCATGTTCATCCCCACGAAGAAGCCCTCGATGTGGTCGGGCTTGTTCCATCGGTCCCGCTCCGCAATGGGCGACGCCGGATCGGAGGGATCGGTCTCCACGTAGGCCACCGCGTGGTCTTTGCGACCTAGAAACAGAGTGTGGTCGCAATCCAGCAGCGCATAGACCCCGTCTATTCCGGTCATGAACTTCATCGACAGCTCGATGGCGTGTTCAACGGCATCCCAGCCGTCCTTCTTGTCGAGGCCGAGCAAATTGACCTCCAGATCTTCGATGGGAGTGCGACCTTCCCCGCCGACAATCTCGTGATCGGCCAGCATCTCAAGGGTCTCGTAGTCGAGCTTGGCGATGTTCTGGCGCCCGTTGCTCCACACCACCCGTCGGCCGTCGGGATACAGCCCCGAAATCAAATGGCCGAAATGGCACGGACCGAGCCAGGCGTACTGGAGGTCGGTCGTCTCGTTGAGCGTCTCGGTGGGGCCCTCTGGCCCACGCCAGGGCACGTTGTCCTGCTGGTCGCACCGGCCATGGGCAATGCCGTAGGAAGAATCGGCGAGATACGGATTGGCGGGAGCACCGTTCATGGGCCGACATCTTTGCCCACCCAACGGACAAAGTCTCATCTGTAACCCTTCCGGTGGCTGAAGCAGTCAAACCCAGGAAAGTGGCCATCGAGGCCACTGACTGAACCAACAGATCCCCCTCCA
>JAPPKI010000196.1:23204-28464 GCA_028820035.1 bacterium
AAGGGCCCCGCCCCCCCAAATAAAAAACCCCCACACCCCCCCCCCCCCCCCCCCCCTTTTTGCCGGGGGCCCCGGGGCCGCGCCCAGCCCGCTGTCCCCCAGTAGTGCCGCTTTGAGTACGATGCGGGATAACCGACCGGAGGTGTAGTCACGTGGGTGTCAGCTCTTATGTTCTGATCCAGACCGAAATGGACAAGGCCCGCCAGGTGGCCGAGGCCATACGCGAGATCGATGGCGTGGTGATCTCTGAGATCATGACCGGCCCGTACGATGTGATCGCGAAAGCCGAGGCTGAATCCATGGACCAGCTCGGCCGCCTGGTGGTGAGCCAGATTCAAATGGTGGATGGCATCACGAGGACCCTCACCTGCCCCGTTGTAAACCTCTGACCTAAGAGGCTGTTCTGGTAGTTGTTGCTGGTTGGCGGGTTGATTGCTGCTAGCGGGGGTGGGGTGTGGCGTATGTTTGGTTATGGATTTTGAGCAGATGGCGTCGGCGCAGACGTGGCGGGCGGCCCGTGGCGACATGTCCGATGAGGAGTGGGGGTTGATCGGGGATCTGGTCGCCCCCCACTGGAGGCCGGGCGGCATGGGCCGCCCGGTGACGGTGGATCGGCGGCGGGTGGTCGACGCGATCTTCTATGTGGCGGCGACGGGCTGCCAGTGGCGTGCGCTGCCCGCGCGGTACCCGAACTGGAACACGGTGCACCGCTACCACCTGGCGTGGTCCCGCGACGGCACCTGGGAGGCCATCGCCCATCGCCCATCGCCTGGCCGCCGCGGTGCGCGAGCGCGAGGGCCGCGACTGCGAGCCGTCGGCGGGCACAGTCGACGCGCGCACCGCGCGCGGCGCGTCCTCCGTCGCCGGCGACACCAGGGGATATGACGCCGCGAAGAAGATCTCGGGCCGCAAGACGTTCGGCATCGTCGACACGCTCGGCCTGCTCATCGCGGTTGCCGTCGTCGCCGCCAGCACCTCCGACAACGCCGGCGGCATCAAAGTCGCCGACGCCGCCCGGCGGCGGCTGGGCCGGTTCCGGCGGCTGTGGTGCGACGCCGGGTTCAAGACCGCGTTCGCCGAGCACTGCGAGTCCCGCGGCGTCGCGGTCGAGGTCGTCCACCGCGTCTGCCCGTCCCGCTTCGCCCCCCTGCCCAAGCGCTGGATCGTCGAGCGAACCTGGTCATGGCTGATGAACAGCCGCCGCCTCCAAATCGACTACGAACGCGACCCCACCGTCACAGAAGGCTTCATCTGGGCCGCCCACAGCCGCTACCTCCTCCGCCGACTCACCCAACCCGCCAAACCACGAACACCCAGGGCAAACAAACGCGACAGCCTCTAATAGTCCGGCTGCAAATTGGTCAGCTGAGGATCATGGCCCGAATGGCCAGGCCAGCCAGAAAGAAGCTGCCGCCGGCATAGAGCAACTCACGACGGTGGGCGAGCTGCATGCGATAGGCGTAGACGATGGCCACCGCGGCGATGGCCGCGAAGCCGTAGAGGCGGTGCAAGTCGCCCGGATCGGCCCCCGAGCGGTTCTCGTACACAACGCCTACGATCACCTGAGCGAAGATTGTGCCCTGGGCCACGGCGATGAACGCCCACAACGGCCAGCTGCGCAACTGCGGTCGAAAGTGGGCGCCCAGAGCCCATCCCCCCGCGGCGGCGTTGGCCAGCATCACCACCCAGGAGAACCAGTCGTGGAAGCCGGCCAGCGACGCGGCCAACAGGCCCGAACTCGAGCTCACCTGAACAAGTCGGCGGCAAATTCGCCGGTACGCGGTGGTCCGGGGGCCACGTACCACTCGGTAGCGAATGCGTCGGCGAATTGCTCGTCGGTCATGGAGCCGAAGAAGGAGTCGGCGGTGATCTGACTGGTGTGGGCCAGCATGGCGGCCCGCTTGCGCTCCAGGTAGGGGCTCACATCCACCGCGTGGGTGATTTCCGCCTCCTCAGTCCCGAACTCCTCCTCCCTGAACCGCTCCGCCCGCTCAAGGTCCATTTCCTCCATCGCCTCGGCGAAAGACTCCACCTCGGCCATTTGCCGCAAGATCTGGGTGCGATTCATGGTGGCGTAGAACACTCTCTCCACTCCGGCCCGGCGAGCTGCGTCCACCCCTACCCGGTGAACCTGGATGTGGTCGGGATGGCCGTAGCCGCCGTGGTCGTCGTACACGGTGAGCACCTCGGCGGATTCTTCGACCAGGATGCGTGTCAATCGGTCCACCGCCTCATCAAAGTCGGCCTGCCAGAAGCTTGCCGGATTGTCGTTGGACTCCTCGCCAGCCATACCCGAGTCCTCATAGCCCAAGAACTCCACCCGGTGCGCGCCGATAATCTCGGCCGCATCCAGGGTCTCCGCCGCTCGGCGCTCGCCCAGCGTCTCGCCCGGGCGCAGCGCTCCGGGTGCCGGTTCGCCCTGCTCCCCTTTGGTGGCCACCACCAACACAACCCGGTGCCCGTCGGCGACTGCCTTCATCATCGTGCCGGAAGTGGCAATGGCCTCGTCATCGGGATGGGCGTGGAAGTTCACCATGGTGGCCATTTACCTGACCGCCCCCGATGCTCTCAGGTGGGCCACCTCATCGGGATCGAAGCCCCAGTCGGACAACGCCTCGGCGGTGTGCTGGCCGGGATTGGGGGAAGGACGGGCGATCTCCGCCGGGGTACGGCTGAAGCGAGGCGCCGGTCCGGGCTGGATTGCGCCGCCCACTTCCACAAACGTGCCCCGGGCGATGTTGTGGGGATGCTCCGGGGCCTCGGCCAGGCTGAGCACCGGTGCGAAGCAGACGTCGGAGCCATCGAGGATCTCGCACCACTCGTCCCGGGTCTTGGTCTTGACTGCGGCGGCCAGTCGGTCTCGCATCACCGGCCAGGTGGCGCGGTCATTCTGGTCGATTCCGTCGGCGTCGATGCCTGTCTTCTCTGTCATCTCGGCAAAGAATTGGGGCTCCAGCGAGCCCAGCGAGATGTATTCGCCGTCGGCGCACTCGTAGACGTCGTAGAACCAGGCGCCGGTGTCCAGCATGTTGGTGCCCCGTGGCCCCCACGCCCCCATGGCCCGCATGCCATAGATCATGGTGATCAGCAGGGCGGAGCCTTCCACCATTGAGGCGTCAACCACTTGGCCCTGGCCCGAAGTGCGGGCCTCCAGCATTCCGGCCAGCATTCCCAGAGCAAGCAGCATCCCTCCCCCGCCGAAGTCCCCAGCCAGGTTCACCGGAGGCACCGGAGCCTCCCCCTCCCGACCAATGGCCCCCAGTACGCCGGAAAGCGCTATGTAGTTGATGTCGTGGCCGGCCATGGACGAGTAGGGGCCGTCCTGGCCCCATCCGGTCATGCGCCCATACACCAGCTTGGGGTTGCGGGCCAGGCAGGCGTCGGGGCCGATGCCCAGGCGCTCGGCCACGCCGGGACGGAATCCCTCGATCAACCCATCGGTGCCCTCCACCAGCTTGAGCACGGTCTCGGCACCCTCGGGGTGCTTGAGATCGATGCCCACGCTGCGGCGACCCCGGTTCAACAGGTCAGGATGAGGGGTGTCGGGGACCTCGTCTCGGACCCTGTCGGCCCGGTCGATCCGCACCACGTCGGCCCCCAGATCGGCCAGCATCATGGCCGCGAACGGCCCCGGCCCGATTCCGGCAATCTCCACCACGCGAATGCCCTTCAGCGGTCCCATGCTGCCTCCTGAGGTCTTCACCGCTGGGACAGTACCCGTAATCCCGTCAAACGAGGCAGCCCAAGATGCCGGTCCTAGCCCGACTGCTCAGCCCCAACCCAATTCGTCAAGGCGATCGTCTTCGATGCCGAAGTGGTGGGCTACCTCGTGGATAACGGTGATGCACACTTGATCAACTACTTCGGACTCGGTGTCACACCCTTCGCAGATGGGCAGGCGGTAGATGTAGATACGGTCGGGCATCACCATCTCACCCCCGCCGTAATCGACCCGATCTGTGAGGGGAACACCGTCATACAGCCCCCAGATGTCCGGATCTTCGCCCTCGTCCTCCACCAGCACCGCCACGTTGTCCATCAACTCGGCCAGGTCATCGGGAATCTCGTCCAGCGCCTGGGCCACCAACGCCTCAAACCGCTTCCGCGACACCACAACCATCCCCGCCACTTTCCCACAAATGCCAAACTTCAGAGGGATGATCTCCAATGGGATGATGGTGCGACGGGGGCGGAATCCAGCGACTTTGCCGAACAGCTCTGCGGCTGAAGGCGCAGGCAGCACTGTGCCCTTCAGCGGTGTATGAACGGGCATGGTTAGCCCTTTCATTAGGGGCCTTCGAGTGGGACCAAAGACCAAGTTTATGTATTTGTGAGGAGCGCCTTTCGAGGCGCTTTTTGCATGTAGGACTTTGACTGGATCAGTGGTTCTGGCGGGGCCACCCACCATGCCACAGAGCTGCTAGTCACCCGCGGCGGAGCTGATCGATGTTGTACGGGTTCCAGGTGTGCTTGTTTCCCGGGGCGTCGATCTTCACCCTGTTGAGGATGCGGACGGTATGGGACACGTTGTAACCGGTGTATTCGAGCAGGGCGTTGACGAGTTCTCGCTGCCGTTCGTAGGGGACCCAGCTCCTCCCATCGTGAAGTTGCTTCATCTCGGAGAGGAGGTCTCCGGCCCCTTGCCTGCCGAGATGCAGGACGAGGGCCATGATCACCGTCAACTCCGAATGGCTGGGTTTTCTCATGGGGTCGTGCCTCGCTCAGGCGCGGGTGAAGTCCAGCCCCTAGCCTACAAGCACACCGGGGCTGAGACCTTTTGACCCATGGAGGGTCGGGAACACGGTAATTGCAGCGCGGTCAACAACCCTGCGGTACACATCGGGGTAAGGTCGTTTGGCGGTCCGGCCGTACGGGGTTTACCACCTTATCCCCCCACCCGGCCCGGCCGTCCAAAAGGAAGCAGGCCAGCGATGGGAATGGGTCGCCGAACCCACCGAATGGGGACAAGCTTCGCACCGAGCACCCCTTATGGAAAGCAGCGCTCATCCGCTTCGGCAAATGGCTCTCAGACTTTATCCCCTGACCGTTCGACCTACTCGATCAACCAGTTGAACTCCGCCACCCGGCAGCTCGACCACTCCTGGTCGGCGAGCGTGTCCACCCATCGGGTCACCGACTCCCCCGGCCCCAGCGGAACGCTCCACAGGTCGTTCGCCCGCTCCACCCGCCGGCCCGCTGAATCGAAGAACCCCACCTCCACATAGCCGCGCGCCCTGACCGAGGACCCCCGGTTCACCAC
>JAPPKI010000503.1:0-2049 GCA_028820035.1 bacterium
CCGTTAGCCGTGGATCCCGGGCTGGTGCGCTTGTCGGTCGGCATCGAGAGCATCGAAGACTTGCTGGTCGATCTGGAGCAGGCCCTCGGCTCGTAGCCGCCTCAGTCCTGCAATGGCAGCAGGTCGTTGGCCAGAGCTTCGATCTCGGCCTTCCAGTCCGGGGGCTCCCCCAAGGGCATGACCACGAACTTGGAGGCGCCGGTTTCGATGAACGCCTCGATCTTGGAGCGGAGTTCCTGTCGATTCGACGCCACTAGGTCTCCGGGATTCTTGTCGGGCTGACGCAGCTTGATGAGCTCGAGGAATCGGTCGGGCAGCGGGCCGTCGGTGTAGGTCAACAGCGCTCCGTAGTGCTCGGGGTCGATTTCCCTTTCAGCTTCGTCGGCGTGCTGTTTGATGGCGGCGATACCGCCTCGCACGTCGTCGGGGGTGACGAAGGAGGGAAGCCAGCCGTCGCTCAGCCGCCCGACCCGGCGGAGCTCAGAGGGGGCGATGCCTCCCATCCACACATCCAGGGGCTGCTGAACCGGTTTGATGTCCACCCGGGCGGCGTCGAGATGGAAACGGGGGCCATGGTGCTCCACCACGTCCTCGGTCCACAGCCGGCGCATGAGCGGCAGCGCCTCGTTGAACCAGGCCGCCCGGTCCATGCGGGCCACCCCGAAGGCCTGGTGCTCGGCGGTGTCGGCCACCCCGAGTCCGAATGCAGGCAGCAGCCGGCCGTTTGAGATGCGATCGAGGCTGGCCATGGATTTGGCCAACAGCACTGGGTTGCGGCCGGGCAGCACCATCACGCTGGGACCGAACTTGAGATGGGTGGTTCGAGCGGCAGCGAAGGTCATGGCCACCACCGGATCAAGAGCGGGTCCGCTGGTCCGCTCGGCCACCCACAGCGAGTCGAACCCCAGCCGCTCCAGCCCGTCGACCACTGCGCCGAACACCTCTGGGTCTCCTGACGCTGTTCCGCCTCCCACCCCAACGCCGATTCGGACTCTCATGTCTGGGAGCTTGGCATGTCAGGAGAGCTTGGCGATCTCGGCGGACTCGCCGGGGTCGGGCTCGGTGGCCAAGAAGGCATCGAGCATCTCAGTGGCCACTTCCGAGGAAACAAGGCGCAGGCTCAAGGCCAGTACGTTGGCGTCGTTCCAGCGGCGGGCGCCGCGGGCGGTCTCCGCGTCGGTACACAAGGCGGCCCGCACCCCAGGCACCTTGTTGGCTGCGATCGATACCCCGGTTCCCGTCCAGCAGCACACCACCCCGATTTCGGCGCGGCCATCGACCACCGCCTCGCCGACCGCTCGGCCGACATCGGGCCATGGTGCTCCTTCAGCTGCGGCCGCCACCACGTTGTGGCCACCGTCGGCCAGATGCTGCTTGACGGCGCCGGTCAGTGCGGTGGCCTCATCGGTCCCGAAGGCGATGCGCATCCCGCTATCCCGATAGGTCGGCTTCGAGCAGGTCGAGGTCGAAGCCGTAGAGGGTGGCGCAGTTGTCCCTCAAGATCAGCTGCTGCTCGTCGTCGGGCACATCGGCCAGGGTCTCGGCTACCACCTCCCGAGAACGGGGGAAGGTGGACTCGGTGTGGGGGTAATCGGAGCCCCACATGAGCGTGTGGGTGCCGAAGGTGTCCCGCACGCGCACGCCCACCGCGTCCTCCTGGAAGCTCACGAAGCAGTTGGACGTGAAGAAGTGGCTGGGACGGGCGTCGGGATCGGCGAAGCGGTGCCAGTCGCCCCGCAGAGGACGGTCGGTGTAGCAGTAGTCCATCTGGAACAGCCAGAACGGAATCCAGCCCACTTCGTGCTCCACCGATCCCACCTTGAGCTGGGGATGGCGCTCGAACACGCCGGCGAAGATCATCTCGCCCAGGGACTTTCGCACGAAGTGGTCTTGCAGGTAGAACGCGGCCTCCGACACCGCCCGGACGTCGTTCTTGGTCTGGCCGCTGGCGCTGGCGAGGTGTCGACCGGTGGCCACGTGCATGGAAAGCGGAACGTCCAGGTCGACCGCAGCCGACCAGAACGGCTCATAGCGGGGGTGGTCGTAGCC
>JAPPKI010000503.1:2059-3272 GCA_028820035.1 bacterium
TGGCCCACCGGGGGCATCACGCTGATCATGGCGCCCGACAGGCCGATGCTGCGGCACCGGGCCATCTCGGCGATGGCCTCGTCAACGTCGTCCACGTTGATGAGGGCGATGCCCTTCAGCCGTTGCGGATCGTAGGCGCAGAAATCGGCGATGAAGTCGTTGTAGGCGGCCATGGTCACCGAGCACAGCTCGGAATCGGGGATGCTGTAGGCCAGCAGCGCCTCGCTGGGGTAGATCACCGAGGCGGCCACCCCGTCGGTGCGGTTGTCGGCGATGAACTTCTCGGGGTCGTAGGCCCCGGGGCGGACCTCGTCGAACGATGCCTCGATGCGGAGCTTGGTGGGGTCTTGGTCGAACCGGTTGCCCGCCTGGAAGCCCAGAAACGACATGGAGCGCTGTCCGTCGATGTACCACCAGTCGCCGCCAGGTTCGCGGCGCACCTGCGGCACCCGCTCGGCCATCGGCCCAGAGGTCACCCGCTCGGTCCACAGGTCGGGCGGCTCGATGATGTGGGAGTCGGACGAGATCATCATGGCGGTGGGGCTCATAGCGTTCCTTGTTGGCTGTTGGGGGTTGAGCGGCGAGTTGCCAGGTTCACCGGTTCAGTATCGCGCCCCGCTCGCAGCAAATGCCCGGGCCGAGCGTCGGTGAATCGGCCATTGGCAACCACTTCGGCGCCGTTCACGATCACCGACGCCACCCCGACGGCTTCGCCGTACAGCCGACCTGCGTCGGCGGGCAGGTCGTATCGGGTGTGGACCGGACCCGGTGCCACGGTGTCGGGGTCGAAAACCACCAGGTCGGCGTGCCAGCCTTCGGCGATGCGGCCTCGCCCGGCCAAACCGTAGAGCCGGGCGGGGACGTCGGTGAGCTGCCGGACGTGCTCCTCCAGGCCCAGCAGGCCGAACTCGCGGCTCGCGGCCAGCGATCCGGTGGTGTAGGTGAAGAAGTCGAGCTGGTCGAGATGGGCGCCGGCATCGGAGGCTCCCATCACCACCCGGTCGTCAGTCCAGAATCGGGCTCGGGCTTCCCAGTCGGCTCGGTCGGCCCCGTTGGCCGACGACACCAACACGGTCCGCAGGTCGTCGGCCACCGCGATATCGCACAAGGCATCCCACGGGCTCACACCTCGCTTGGCGGCCACATCGCCGACAGTGCGGCCCTCCAGGGGCTTGGTCTGCGAGCTGAACCCCTCGCCGATCACATAGGCGCC
>JAPPKI010000041.1 GCA_028820035.1 bacterium
TTGCGGGTCTTCAGCGACACCTCGTCGCCCATGAGGATGCGGATCTTGTCGAGCTGCTGCCACTTGCCGTCGAGGGCCAGCAGCGCTCCGATCTCAAAGAACCCAGTTGCGATGTCGAATGAGTCGGCGATCTCGGTCCACTGCTGGAGGTATCGAAGCCCCGTCCACCCCGACACGCTGTTGTCGACGATGAACAGCTCCCCGCCGCCCCTATCGCTCACGCCTGCAAGCTACCCCGTAGCAGTGACAGTTTTGGAAACTAACTGTTGGCTCTCTGAATAGCTGGCCTCAGATCCCGGGTCTGTCGATGATTCTTCGGGTTCTATGCGGATATTGCGCCGATGGGCAGGCCCTTGGGGCACGAGATTCTCAGGATCGCTATAGAAGGCGTGTTCTTCTTCCGGGGTCACAGCAGAACCTTAGGTCGGGACGAGACAGATTGGCGTGGTTTGCCAGGGTTGGAACAGCCGGGCTGGGTGGGCCCATAACTGGCCCCACCCAGCCCTCAAGTTGTCTGCTACCAGGAGCTTCGCTAGTAGCGAGAGGCCTGCCTGGAGCGTACGCCTCAAGTGTCGCACATTCAGTCGACTGAAGAGTTCCCTTTTGGTGATTCGATCGTCGGTTTCACGGCAACAGCTCGCTGAGCCGTCGCCAACGAACCCCTCGCAGATTTACGCCCTCTTGTGCCCATCTAGGGATATTGCGGTCGTAACCGACCCAAATGGGAGCACCGTAGTGGCTCGCTGACCCGACGTATTGGGCGCTGAATTCGTTGAGCCGAATGCCGAGTCGTTCGGCTTCGGCATGCGCGGCATCGGTTTCTGCTCTTACAACCGTCAGATTGACTACGCCGAATAACCGACGGGCAGGGCCCAACAACAAGGCGAGATCACCTGGGCTGAGCGTCCCAAGGGCTCGGGTGATTCGTCCGCGTCCGAGAGCCGCTCCCTCTTGTGCCCTCTCCGCACTTCTGCGGAGTCTCGTAATGGCTGCTGGGACCGTCATCAAAGGCTGATCTTTGAGCTCGTCCGGCAGCCTTCCCGCAACCGCGGCTATGACGATCCACTCATCCCCAATGATCACCGGCCTACCCCATTAGGGGAAGGCCAAGTTGGGGTCCTCCTCGCCGATTTCTTGGAAGATGGCCCACAGGTCGTCTCCTTCGAGCAGTTCAGTCAAGGCCCGACGACCCTCGGGCGATAAGCGCGGGTCTCCATCACCTGGCCCGCGGTCCGGGACACCGTCACAGCTGAATTCGACGGCAGGGGCATCCTCGCAGTGCCGGGGATCAGCCCCTACCTGTTCAACTGAACGATGAACCATGAAGTGACTATACCGACCGTCTGGCCCGAATACTCCCAAGCTTCCAATGAAGGAGCGTTCTATTGCCGCGGGCGGACGGAGGCGGGGGTGAGGTCGGAGGCTTTGGGGATGCCGAGGAGGGCGAGGGTGCGGGTTAGGTCTTCGGTGAACTGGTCGATGAGGTGGTCGACGCCGGGTTCGCCGGCGGCAGCGAGGGCGTAGAGGTAGGGGCGGCCGAACATCACCGCATCGGCGCCGAGGGCCAAGGCCATGGCGACGTGGCTGCCCCGGCGTACACCGCCGTCGCAGATGATGTTGATGTCGCCGCCCACCGCATCGGCCACTTGGGGTACCAGCTCCAGGATGGGCGGCGCGCCATCAAGCTGGCGGCCGCCGTGGTTGGACAAGATGATTCCGTCCACGCCCTGGTCAGTGGCCATTTGGGCATCGGCCACCGATTGCACGCCCTTGAGCACCAGCTTGCGGTCCCAGCGCTCCCGCAGCCAGTCCAAGTCGTCCCACGACAGCGCCTGGTTGAACTGGTTGTGGGCGAATTCAGCCAGGCCCAGCGCAGAGCTGCCGTCGTAACCCTGAACCCCGGTCAAGTTGGCGAAGGTGATCGGGTCGGACCGCAGCAGCGACCACGTCCATCCTGGTCGCCGCAAGCCGTCCAGCACCGTGTCGGGTCCCAATGTGGGCGGCAGGGTGAAGCCCCGGCGAACGTCTCGCTCCCGGCGACCGAATACCGGGGTATCCACCGCCACCAGCAGCGCCTCGTAGTCGCAGACGGCCGCCCGCTGGAGCCACTCGGCCACCAACCCCCGGTCACGCCAGAAGTAGAGCTGGAACCACAGCGGGCCGTCGCTCACCTCTCTTATTTCTTCGATCGAGCGGGTGCTCAGGGTAGAAAGCGAATAGGCAATCCCTTTGCGGGCGGCAGCCCGGGCCACGGCCAGTTCCCCGTCGGGGCACACGATGCGGGTGAACCCGGTGGGCGCCAGCGCGAACGGCACTGGATGGCGCCGGCCCAACAGGTCCACCGAGGTGTTCAGCTCCGACACGTCCCGCAGCACCCGGGGGGCGAACTCCCATTTATCGAACGCGGCGGCGTTGCGCTCCATAGACAGCTCATCCTCAGCCGCCCCATCGATGTAGTCGAACACTCCCGCCGGGAGCCGCCGCCGGGCCAGTTCCCGCAGGTCGGCCACCGACGCCGCCCGGCTCAACCGCCGCTTGGCCCGGTTCGGCTCAAAGCGCCGAAACCGCGCCACCGACCGCAGCGTCCGAATCATGCCCACGTCACTGATTCAACTACATCGCGCCGCAGACCATTGCCTGGGTTCTCAAACCCCGACCAGACTCTTCAAGCGACCTTGGTGAGGCGCCGCAACTCCCAACAAACGGCGCCGAAACTCCAGCCCGGCATTGACCGCTGCGATCACGTGGCTTTCCCAGTGCTCAACTTGCTCGCCCAAGCTCTCGCTGAACCAGCGGTATACCTCATCGGACCACCACATGCGATTTCGGCGTCTTGGGTCGGTGACGGGCGGCGGAAACCCACCTGGACCTCTCTTTCCCGCAATCAGCAGCCGCACGCTCTCACGAGTGCGCCCAGTACGAGTCGCGATATCAGACATGGATAGCAGCCCGATATCAGCCAGTCGGACAACCTTGACCCCTGCAACAGATTCCACATCAGCGATGGCTGAGAAGACAGCCTCTTCGAACGTGTCAGCCTCCCGTCCAAAATCGAGGTATTGGGTGCAATCGGTTCGCCCGATGAGCGCGTCGTCACACCCTGCTTCGAACAGCGCGTCAAACAGCTCATCGTCCTGCAAATCAGGACCCTCCACAATCATGGTGAACTCATGCAGCGGCATTTCAGATCCTCGCTCTCTCTAGCTGTGTCCGCACCGACCTACTTCCCGCCGGAGATGGCGAGCAAAGTTCCCTGGGTTCTTAG
>JAPPKI010000097.1 GCA_028820035.1 bacterium
CCTCCAACCTGGGCACCCAGAACCTGCGCAAGGCCAACCTGGGGTTCACCAAGGCTGATGAGGCCATCACCTATGAGCGCATGAAAGAGAAGGTCACCGATGCGCTCAAGGACCACTTCCGCCCCGAGTTCTTGAACCGCATCGACGAGGTCATCGTGTTCCACGAGCTCACTCGGGAAGAGGTGACCCGGATCGTCGACTTGATGATCAAGCGGTTGCAGGACCAGCTCGAAGCCCAGGGCATCGGGCTGGAGCTCACCGATTCAGCCAAGGTGCTGCTGGCCCTGCGGGGCTACGACCCCACGTTGGGGGCTCGACCTCTGCGCCGGGCCATCCAGCGGCTGGTGGAAGACCCGCTGTCGGAGCGGCTCTTGTGGAAGGAGTACCGGGCTGGCGAGACGATTCTGGTGGACGCTGAAGACGACCCCGATGAACCCGGCGCGGAGCGGATCTGCTTCCGGGCGGTTGAGGGGTTCGAACCACCCCCGGTGGAAGAACTGGCTGGCGCATAATCGACATGCCCGGAGGGGTTGGCAGGGGGGCTGCGAGGCGGCGGGCTAGCCTGCCCTCAATGGTCAGCAGGCTTAAGCGATTGCGCACAGCAGTGCCTCTGCTGGCGCTGGTTCTCGCGCTGACCGCTTGCCAGGTGGACATCGAGGTGGGCATCGGCTTCAACGAGGACGGCTCCGGGGTGGTCACGGTGGACATGGCGCTCGACCAGGAGGCCATGGCGCAGACCGACGACATCACATCGCTGCTATTGACCGAGGACATCGAAAACCCGGCTTCGGGCTGGTCGTACAACGACCCCCGCATCGACGATGAGGGCCGCACAAGCTTCTCCGCCTCGAAGCCCTTCGGGTCGATCCACCAACTCGAGTCGGTGCTGGCCGAGATCTTCGGTTCAGAAGAGGTATTCCGCGACTTCACGTTTGAGCGCGACACCTCCTTTGCCCAGACCGACTATCGGGTGACCGGCGTGGTGGACCTGTCAGACGGACTCGACCTGTTCACCGATCCCGAGCTCACCGATCGACTGGGCGGCGAGCCTTTCGGCGAGCCGATACCCGATGTGGCGGCTGCACTGGCGGGGGTGACGGTGCGAGTTGTTCTGGATCTGCCGGTGGGCGCGGAGGAGCAGGTGGAATTGCAGCTCGGGCAGGGTGCAGAGAGAATCGAGATGACGGCCCAAGAGGAGAGCGTTGCCGCGGTGACCCTGCAGTGGGTGGCCTGGGCCGCGTTTGCGCTGGTGGGCTTGTCGGTGCTGATCGCGGTGGCCGGGTATCTTCTGGAGCGCAGGGCACGAGACCGCAGCACCGACCCAACCATCACTCAGGAGTCGATGATTCGGGCTACAGGTCCCACTGCGGCACAGCCTCCCCAGAGGCGGCTGCGGCTGGTGGTGCTGAACCCCCTCGGGGCGCTGTTCGAGCCAATCGAGGAGCCGGCCCGGCTTTTGGCTTCTTTCGCGGCCGAAAGAGGCCTTGAAGTGGATGAGGAAGATGTGGAGCAGCTCCACCACCAGGCGGCGCTCGGCCGGATATCCCCGGTGGAATTGTGGGCCGGGATCGGTTTGGACGACGACCCCGACGAGCTCACCGAGCAGTTCTTAGACCAGTACACCGTGAGATCCGGGGTTAGGGACTTCATGGCTGAGATGGGTCGCCGGGACCTGCCGGTGGCCTGTTTGACCAATGACATCGCCTCGTGGTCGACCGAGCTGAGAGAAAGGCACGACATCACCGGCGTTGACACCTGGATAGTGAGCAGCGACGTCGGCGTGTGCCTGCCCGCTCCCGGAATCTACGAGGCTCTGCGCCGAACAACTTCGGTTCCCTACGAGAACGCGCTGCTGGTGGATGTGAGGGTTGAGAGTCTCGACGCCGCCCAGGCATTGGGGATGTCCACCGCCCTTCTGGCCGATGCTCGCCCCGCCGACGGCGAGGCCCCGGGCCACGCGGTGGTGACGAGCTTCTCCGACTTCTTCCGTCGCCGGCCCCGCTCCTGACTCGGAGCCCGGTCGGCTAGCTGAGAATCTGGGCGGCCTGCACCGCGAAGTATGTCAAGATGATGTCGGCGCCGGCTCGACGGATGCCGCACAGGGTCTCGGTGATGATGGCCTGCTCGTCCAGCCATCCCGATGCTGCGGCTGCTTTGACCATGAGGTACTCGCCGCTCACCTGGTAGGCGGCCACTGGCACCACTGAGGCATCGGCGAAGCGCCTCACCACGTCTAAATAAGGACCGGCCGGCTTGACCATGACCATGTCGGCGCCCTCGGCGATGTCCAGCTCCATTTCTCGCAGGGCCTCGCGGCTGTTGGCCGGGTCCATCTGGTAGGTCTTCTTGTCGCCGGAGCGGGGCGCCGAGTCGAGCGCTCCCCGGAACGGCCCGAAGAACGAGGAGGCGTATTTGGCGGTGTAGGCGCAGATGCCCACCTCGGTGTGCCCGTGGTGGTCGAGCGTCTCCCGAATGGCTCCTACCCGGCCGTCCATCATGTCGCTGGGGGCCACGATGTCGGCCCCGGCGTCGGCGTGGGTCAGAGCCTGGCGGCACAGCACCTCGACGGTCTCGTCGTTGACGATGGTGCCGTCGGGGGCCACGATGCCGTCGTGGCCGTCGCTGTTGTAGGGGTCGAGGGCTACATCAGTCATCACCACCGTGTCGGGGTGGGCGGCCTTGATGGCCCCGATGGTCTGGGGGATGAGCCCATCGGGGTTCCACGCCTCATCGCCGGTCGGGGTCTTCAATTCGTCGGGGGCGGCCTCGAACAGCATCACCGCCCGGACCCCCAGATCAGCGGCCCGGCCAACCTCGCCCACCAGACCGTCGACACTCCAGCGGTTCACGCCGGGCATCGAGTCGATGGGCTCATCGGGGCCCCGGTGTACGAACAGGGGCAGCACGAAATGGGCTGGGCTGAGCTCGGTCTCGCGCACCATGTCGCGAATGGCCGCGGTGCGCCGGTTGCGCCGGGGCCGAGCCGTGAGCTCCAAATGCGGATGCGCCATGCCTCTATGCTCCCACCTATGGCCGGGTTGCGGCTAAACAAGGGCTATGCGCATCGAGTTGTCGACGGGAACGCCGGCTGAGCTGGTCCCGGTCGCCGATGCCGACCGGGGACTGGTGCTGATTCCCGATCTGATGGGGCTGCGGCCTCTATTCGACGACCATGTGGCCCGCCTGGCCGCTGAGCAGGGCTGGACGGTGTGCGCTCCCCAGGTGTTCGTCGGTCAAGAGGAGCTGACCGCCGGC
>JAPPKI010000273.1 GCA_028820035.1 bacterium
GGTCATGGCTTGGCAGTCGTCGGGCCGGGTCACGTCCACCCGCAGGCTGATGGCCGCATCTCCGATGTCGGCCGCGGTGGCCGCGGCGGCGTCGCCGTTGATGTCGGCGCACATCACCCGGGCGCCCTCGGCGGCGAACAGCTGGGCTGCGGCCTTGCCGATGCCCGAGCCTGCCCCGGTCACGATGGTCCTCTTGCCTGTCAGTCTTCCGGTCACGGCCGGTGACCCTACTAGCGTCTCGGCATGGCTCAGGAGTTGATGCTCGACGCAGGGGACGTGCAAGAGGAGTTCTTCGACCGGGGGTGGACCGATGGGCTGCCGGTGGTTCCGCCCACGTCGGATCGGGTTGAGGCGATGCTCGACTATGCCGGGTTGGGCGCGAGCGACATCGTGGGCAACGTACCCGAGCGGTCCCGAGAAGTGACGGCGGAGAAGGCGGCGATCAACGCGGTGATGGCCGGGTGCCGAACCGAGTACTTCCCAGTGGTGCTTGCCGGCCTGTCGGCCATGTTCGACTCCCAATTCGGGTGCCACACCGTGGTGACCAGTACCGGCGGGGCCGCACTGTGCGCGGTGGTGAGCGGACCGCTGGTGGCTGAACTGGGGTTTAACTCCTCTCGAAATGCCCTGGGGCCGGGCCATCGGGCCAATGCCACGGTGGGGCGGGCTCTGCGGCTGGTGGCCATGAACGTGCTGGGCGCCCGGTCGGACACCCTCGACGGGTCGTCGCTGGGCCATCCTGGCAAGTACACGATGCTGGTGGCCGAAGAGCCCCCGCCCGAGGGTTGGCCGCCGCTTCGGGTTGAGTTGGGCTACGGCGAGGCCGACACCACGGTGACGATGTTCCCTTCCGAGAGCCTCCATCAGGTGGCCAACCACCTCAACGGCGACCCCGAGGGGATCCTTTTGACCTTCGCCGCCGCCATGACCAACCCGGCCACCTACGCAGTGGCCAAGAAACACCAGGTGTTGCTGGTAATCGGCCACGAGCACCGCCAGATTCTGGCCGAGGCCGGTTGGACCAAACAGCAGGTGCGGGAGTTCTTGGCCGAGCACAGCCGGGTGACCCCTGAGCACTTGAACGCTGGCGGCGTCTTGCAGGAATTCACCGCCCAAAACGACATGACCCCCGACCCCGACGGCAAGCTCAACACGGTGCGGGGTACGGAGGATATTTTCCTGGTCACCGCAGGCAGCCCAGGGGCGGGCTGGTCGGCCTACATCCCCAATTGGGCTCCGGTTGTGCACTCGGAGGCAGTCACCCGGAAGGTGGCCGCGCCCGGTGATGGGCTACCCTTGGCGTGAAGGAGGTCGCATGTCGTCGGTAACCGTGCTGTCACCGGTCTACGAGGAAGCCCAAGTGGCCGAGGTGGCAATGGCCCCCCGCTTCACCCCCACTGAGCCGTTGGTCATCGGGGTGATCGACAACGCCAAGAACAACGCCAAGGAACTGCTCACCTACCTGGCCGAGGGACTGCGGGATCGCCTCCCGGTGGCCGACATCGTGGTCCACTCCAAGTCGGCCGCGGGCAAGCCCATCGACGCCGACGACGCCGAGATGCTGGCCGCCCGCTCCCACCTCATCATCTCCGGCCTGGGCGATTGAGGCGCCTGCACGGCGTGCAGTCTGCACGACGCCGTCCACATGGAATCCCGGGGCATCCCCTCAATGCTGCTGATCACCGAGCCGTTTGAGCCGGTGGTCGAATCCTTCGCCCCGACCGTAGGCATGGCCACCTACCCCGCGGTCACCGTCCCCCACCCCGTTTCCACCTTGGATGACGAGTCGCTCCAAAAACTGGCCACCACCATCATCGACGAGGCAGTTAGCCGGTTGACTGCCCTTTAGTACACCCCGATATAGTGGGCGGTGGAGCTGGGGGGACTCGAACCCCCACGGAGTCCACTTTGGAGGCGGTCCGTGCACCATGCCAGCCCCACCAATTGGGATCGTACAGATCTCATGGAACAGCGTCGAGTCATATGATTCGACGCTGTTCTACTTATAAAGCACTGAAATTCAACGAAAGGTGCTACTTCCAGGGGTCGCGCAGGAAGGCTTCGAACTGGGTGGCGAGGTCGTCACCGGTGGGGAGGAGGTCGTCGGCCTCGTCGATCTGCCGTTCGAGTTGGGCGACGTAGTCCTTGAGGTCGTCGTCCCCCTCGACCGCAGAGTCCACTCGCTCTCGCCAGGCGGCTGCGGCCTCGTCGAGCTCGGCATGGTCGGTGATGATGCCGGTGATCAGCTCGAACCGCTTGAGCAATGATCGGGTGGCCTCGGGATTGGGCGGTCCGGGCACATAGTGGGGCACTGACACCCGCAGGGAGATGACCGGTATTTGAGCCCGGTCCAAGGCGTCGTGGAGCGCGCCCACCAGTCCGGTGGGGCCCTCGTAGGTGGGGCGGCCCAAGCCGAACATGCGGGCCAGCTCGGCGTTTGTGGAGCTGCCCACCACCCCCAGCGGCCGGGTGTGGGGGGCCAGGCCGACCATGGCGCCCAGGGTCACCACCAGCCCAGCCCGGCACTCGGTGGCCACCTCCACCAGATAGTCGGCGAAGGTCCGCCACCGCAGGTGGGGCTCTACACCGTCTACCACTACCAGGGGATGCTTGGCGCCGTAACGCTCCACCGCATGCACCTCGGTGTTCGGCCAGTCGATGACCCGCTGGCCGTTGTCGTCGAGTCGCACCTCGGGGCGGCGATCCTGAAAATTGAAGAACTCTTCAGGGTCGATGCGGGCCAGCGGCTCGACGCCGTTGGCACTCTCCTTCATCAGGCGCACTGCGGTGGTGGCCGCGTCGGCCGCGTCGAACAGACCTTCCAAAGCCACCACCATTACCGGGTTGGATTGGGTGGGTTGGTCCACCAGCCATTCCAGCTCCACCGCCATGGCCCAAGACTCACATTCCCGGGCCAGGATGGCAAGCCGATTGATCTGGCCGGTTGTACATGCCATTTCGCACCGGCGCGACGGTGGGGCAAGCCGAATAGCGGTGAGCCAGACTGGACAAATGGACGGGCTCGGAGTGTTCGACCTGAGCGGTCGGGTGGCATGCGTCACCGGGGCGGCCAGCGGGATCGGCGAAGCTGCGGCAGAGACGCTGGCCGCAGCCGGGGCCGCGGTGGTGCTGGGCGACATCGACGGCGACGGGGCTAACCGCACCCGTGACCGCATCGTGGATGGGGGCGGACGGGCGGTGGTGGTGGAGGAGGGGGTGTCAACTTCTACTACGGTGATCAAGTGGG
>JAPPKI010000410.1 GCA_028820035.1 bacterium
CGGGGTCGTCCATGTTGATCATGGAGTCGGACATCTCGATCTTGGGGCGGCTGCCCGAGGCCGAGCTATAGAGGTCGGTGTTCTTCTCTACCGCCAACAGGTCGGCGTGGCGGGACACGCCCCAGATCTCGTTCTTCTCGTCCCAGTACACTGGGTCGTTTTCCCGCAGCCAGGCATAGACCGAGAAAGGGTCTTGGGCGTACATGTACCCGTCCAATAGATCAACGGGCTGGGTCACCTCAGCAGTCGCCATAAGCGGCGATGGTAGTGGGCGCGCTCCTTTTAGTCGGAAGCGAGGTTCTCGGCCGCAAACTCCCAGTTGATCAGGTGGTCCAAGAACGCCTCCACATAGGCGGCCCGGGCGTTCTGGTAGTCGAGGTAGTAGGCATGCTCCCACACGTCCACCACCAGCAGCGCCCGGCGATCGTGCAGCAAGGGCAGATCGGCGTTGGGGGTCTGCACGATGGCAAGTCCGTCGTCGTCGGACACAAGCCAGGTCCAGCCTGAGCCGAACAGGCCCACGGCCGCGTCGGCGAACTGGCGGCGGAACTCATCGGTGGAGCCAAATGCCTCGTCGATGGCTGCCCGCACCGGCCCCGTTGGGGCACCACCGCCGTCGGGGCTCATCGAATGCCAGTAGAAGGTGTGGTTCCAGATCTGGGCGGCGTTGTTGAAGATCGCTCCCTCGGCACCTAAGACCACTTTCTCGAGCTCGGTACCCTCCCACTGGGTACCTGCGGTCAGTCGGTTCAGGTTGGCCACATACCCGGCGTGGTGACGCTCGTAGTGGTAGCTCAAGGTCTCA
This sequence comes from bacterium, assembly GCA_028820035.1. Lineage (GTDB taxonomy): Bacteria > Actinomycetota > Acidimicrobiia > Acidimicrobiales > Bin134 > Poriferisocius. Next base: position 806 of record JAPPKI010000410.1, read on the forward strand.
GCGCTCACATAGGGTTCAAGCGCGCTTTGGCTGTACGGGAGGGGGGGAAGGTCAAACGCCATATCCGGATAACACGGTATCGGCAAAAAAATCGGGATTGATAGCCGTATACATCCGAAGTGGGTTTTCGTAGACAAAGGCTCGGAAGTCTTCCTCGGTGATCAGCCCCTCCTGCACCAAGCCGTAAGCCTCGTCCATGATCGATTCGATGTCGGTCACGTCCCAGTGGCCGTTGTCGGAGGAGAAAACGGCATTGAGCCGCACGCCGCAGGGATTGGCGGGCCCGAAGGCCACGTGCACGCCCCGGTCGTCGGCCTCGCATCCGAAATAGAGCGACGACGCGAACGACTCGGCGATCTCCTCGTCTGATTCCACCCCGAGCCGGGTCCACTCGTCGGGCTCTTCGGGCGTACCCCCGTGGATGGGCATCCCGTGGGCGTACGAGGCCAGGTCGTCGCCAAGAGTCGCCCTGAAGTCCCCGCCGTAGCGCTCGAAGTATCCGCCTAGCTCGTCGAGGTCGAGCAGAGCGGGGTCGAAGTTGCACTGGATGGCATCCCAACTGCGCTTCTCCCAATGCTCGATGATGTCGCACAAGAGCTGGGTGCCCCACGAAACGCCGCACTCCAAGAACACGAACGGCAGCTCGGGGATACGCCGGGTGACCCCGCCCAAGAACAGCGTCTTGCACAGCTCGTACATCAGGGCCTGGAACTGGCCGATGTGGTTGGCGGTGTAGCTGGAGACGAAGGTGTGGATGCCGGGGCGGAAGGACAGGCCGCCGTGGAAGGTGGCGGCAAAGCCGAGCTCGACACAGCGGCGCCACACCGGGTCGTAGTCATAGGCCGAGTCCAGGCCATAGCAGTCGAACCAGTGGTGCTGGCCGGGCCACAGCCATCCCGACCGGGTCTGGTGGTCGGGATCGTCGATGGACCGCATCACCCCTTCGGCGATCACCACCACCTTCAGGCCCAGCGCGGCACAGTGCTCCAGCTCGGCGATGGCCTCATCGGGAGTGTGGGCGGGAATGATGCCGGCCATGGCCATGCGGTCGGCGTAGGGGTTGTAGACGTCGGCGTAGAACTCGTTGAAGGCCCGGCACAAGCCGGTGCGGTAGTCGGCGTCTTCCACCGCGCAGCTGGTGAGCGTGTTGGTGGGGTAGAGCACCGAGTAGTCGATGCCGATTTCGGGCATCCGCTCGTAGAGCAGTGCGGGCAGCATGGCGGTGGCCCGATCCATCACGTTGGCTGTGTGGGTCCCCCACCAGGCCCCCTGCGGCGAGCGGGTCCGACGGCGCTCCTCGAGGCTGCGGGCCATCTGCGCGTTGCGCATGGGGAGGCCCTCAGAGAGGTACCGCCCGTACAGGTCGGCACCCAGCACCCGCTCCAGGTGGGGCTGCTGGGCCGCGGTGATCTCCAGCACATGGCCATCGGCATCGATCACCGGGTGACCGAATCGGCTCACGGATGTCTCCGCGTCACGTCAAGCAGTGAGCCGCAACCGACCTTGGTCTACGGGATGCAGACGTCAGGCAGCGGGTGGCGGAACAGGCGAGCCGCGTTCTCGTGGGTGAGCTTGCGGATCACGTCGTCGCTCAAATGCCCCAGCTTCGACTCCAGGGTGTCCTGGCATCCTGGCCAGGTGGAATCGGCATGGGGATAGTCGGTCTCCACCATGGTGTGATCGAGGTTGAGAGCGATAACAGCGTCTATGGACGACGGGTCGTTGATGGTGCAGTAGTAGAAGTTGCGCATCAGCACCTCATGGGGGCCGATATCGGTGCCGCCGGACCACACCCCCCGACCGTGACCGGAGATCTCAATCTGGTGCTTGAGCCGATCGTACATGATGGGCACCCAGCCGCAGCCCCCCTCCGACATGGCGATCTTGATGTTGGGATAGCGCACGGGAATGCCCGACCACACCCAGTCGGCCGCGGCGGCATAGGCGTGCATTTGGAACATGGTGGCCCCCACACCTATGGGCGGGCCGCCGGGATCTGTGGGCATGATGTGGCCCGACGACGCCACATGCAGGCAGATCACGGTGTCGGTCTCCTCGCAGGCCTTCCACACCGGCTCCCACCAGTCGCTGTGGATGGAAGGCAGGCCGAGATTGTGGGGTATCTCGGGCAGCGTGACGGCCACGAAACCCCGCTCCGCGTTGCGGCGTATTTCGGCCGCAGCCAGCGCGGCATCCTTGAGCCAGGTGATGCCCATGGGGATGATGCGCTCCGGATAGGAGCCCCACCACTCCTCGTAGATCCAGTCGTTGAAGGCTCGGGTGACGGCCAAGCCCAACTCGGGATCGGAGCAGTCTGAGTAGACCCTGCCGCAGAAGCCGGTGATCTGGCTGGGGAAGCAGATCGACGCCCAGATGCCGCCCAGGTCCATGTCGTGGATGCGGGCCTTGATGTCCCAGGAGC
>JAPPKI010000283.1 GCA_028820035.1 bacterium
GAGAAGCGAAGAGCCTCGCCGAAGTGGGCATGCACCCCCGACCGCACGGTGTCGCTGCCGGCCATGTCAACCAGTCCAGAAGCCGCCTTGGGGTCGAGTTGGTCGACTTCTTCGTAGACGATCACCTCGTCGTACAGGCTGAGACCTTCGACGAAGGCGCGGTTGCGGGCCGACGTAAGACCCGCGCTGCGGTGCCCGCGACGAGCCAGACACGCAGCCAGACAGATCGAGGTCTTCGATGAAGCACTGGTGACCAGAGTCTGCGAGGCGCCATGGAACCCGTGGTCGCCAAGGTAGTCGTCGGCCAGAAACGACGTCATGAACAGCCCGCGGAGCAAGAGGAACTCGTCGACCCGGTCATCACGGAACATGATGTCGGCGGCAACATCGCTGAAATCGGTGTAGACCGCAGCGTGGTTGGCCCGGTGGACCCCGACGTCGGTGAACGCGTCTCCCTTGGGCTCAGCGGTGATGACCACTTCGGTCGACATGGGATAGAAGCCGAAGAAGCGGCCGCCGGTCCCGATGTCGGGATGGGCGGATTCGACCACCGAGCCCAGCCCCATGGCCGGGATCCGCCCCCAGGGTGCCTCCGTAGGGAAGAAGCCCCAATAGTCGAGCATGTCGCCGGCAACCGCATAGGTCACGTTGTTTGCGGTCAGCGCGAATCTCTCCACGGCCAGCCGGATCTGCCCCGGTGTGAGTTTGGCCGGTGACGAGTCAACTGTCCGGGTGTCGCGAAAGTCCTGACGGTTGACCTCGAATTCCATAGCGGAACCCTAACGGTCGCCCCAAACTATTGCCAGTGAAAGGCGCAATACTATAAGGTCCGCCCATGCCCCGGTATGGAGCGCTGAACGACACCTACGTGGCCTCCTGGTTCGAACGAGAAGAGCCCGGCGGGCCGATGTGGGCGCTCAATCTGATGAAGTACCGAGCCGTCGCCGACTACGGGGACGGCCGGACCTCCACGCTCACCGGCGTCGAGGCCGACGATGTCTACGCACCCCACGAGCAGCTGAAGGCGGTGGGCGCTCGCATCATCCTGGTCGCACCGGTGGTCCATCAGCTGCTGGGCGACGACACCGAGTGGGACCGCATCGCCATCGCGCAGTACCCCTACCGCGCCGCCATAGCCGAGATGACCATGCGCGAGGACTTCCAAGAGTCTCACGTCCACAAGGACGCGGGAATGGAGTTCACCATTGTCATGGCGACCTTCCCGGCAGAAGACGACCCGATAACGCCACAGGCGTCTGGAGCCGACTCCGACCTACTCCTGCTTCTCCAAGTTGTGGCCGACGCCTCGTATCCCGATCTGGCCGAGGCGATCGAATCGACCCGCATCGGCCGGTTCTGGGTGGAAGACCGGTTCCTCGGCGATCACCGGACCTTTGCCGAAGCCCGATTCGACTTGATCTCCCCGGCAACGGCCCAAGAGCTGGCGGCCGGCGGGACCACCCACGACGAGGCCAACTACGCAGTGATCGCCGACCCGCTCCTCGACGACGTGGCCCAGTCGCTGACTGACCCCACCCGAGTGTTGTTCTAATGCGCATTCTCCGCACTCCCGACGACGCGGCCGATGGCCTGGCCGACTATCCGATCAAGCGCCGCTACATTTCGATCCCCTCCGGGGACGGCCAAGAGCTGCGCGTTCACGTTGTCGACACCGGCGACTCCGACGCCTCCCCGGTGGTCTTCCTCCACGGCAACCCGTCGTGGTCTTTTCTTTGGCGGCATCAGATCAATGCGGTCGCCGCGGCTGGATGGCGGGCCATCGCTCCCGATCTGGTGGGCATGGGCATGTCTGACAAGCCGTCGGAGATGGCCGACTACTCGCTGGACCGACACATCGACTGGATGCGGTCGCTGCTGTTCGACCATCTCGACCTCGCCGATATCACGTTCGTGCTGCACGACTGGGGCGGCATCATCGGCATGCGCCTGGTGGCCGAACAGCCCGACCGGGTCGGCCGCATGGTCATCTCCAACACCGGCCTCCCCTGGCGGAACATCAATGAGCCGCTCCCCGAGGTGATCGAGGCATCTGGCCCCTTGGCCGAATTCCAGGCCTTCGCGGCAGCAGCCCCGGTGTGGGAGCCGTGGACCCTGCTGCCCATGGTCATGGTGACCGAGCCCACCTCCGATCTTGTGTCTGCTTACCGGGCGCCCTATCCCGACCAGGGTCTCACCGTGGGGAGCCGGGCCTTCACCCAGTTGCTGCCCCCCCCCCCCGACAACCCCATGTATCCCGCCAACTACGAGGCGTGGAAGGTGCTGGAGCGGTTCGACCGACCGGTGCTCACCATTTTCAGCGACCTCGACGCGGTGGCCCCTGACGGCTGGAAGCCGATCACTGCTCGGATTCCCGGTGCCGCCGACCAGCCCCACACGATTCTCAAGGGCGGTGGCCACTTCCTCCAAGAAGACCTGCCCGACCAGTACACACAAGCCCTGTTGACCTGGCTGGGGGTTCCGACATGACCAGTCCTTACACGCTCTATGGCGCCCCGGTGTCGCTCTTCACCGGCAAGGCGCGATCCTACCTGCGCAAGCAGGGAATCGACTTCGTCGAGGTCTCACCAGGCAGCGACCGCTATCTGAACTACATCGTGCCGACGGTGGGCCGGTGGATCATACCGGTCATGGAAACGCCCGACGGGCGGATCATTCAGGATGGCGCCGACATCATCGACCACTTCGAGAAGGGCGACGGCCAGCCGTTGCGCCGGATGTCGGTGTACCCCGAATCGCCTGTGCTCCTGGCCATCAGCCACCTGTTCGAGATCTTCGGCGGGGAGGGGCTGATGCGGCCAGCCATGCACTACCGGTGGAACTTCGACCGCGAGAACCTGGACTATCTGCGGTCGGAGTTCGCCCTCGTGGCGCCACCGGCCGCCTCGCCGGAGGAGGGGGAGAGGGTCTTCCTGCACAACAGTGGGCGCATGCGCAAGGCGACGGTGAAGTTCGGAGCCACCCCAGAGACCGCTCCACTAATCGAGCAGGCCTTCCACCAATGGCTCGATCTCTTCAACGCCCACCTCGCCCACCATCCCTACCTGCTCGGCGGACAACCCACCATCGGCGATTTCGGACTAATGGCCGCCATGTGGGCCCATCTGTTTCGCGATCCGGTGCCGCAGTCGCTGATCAAGGCTCACGCGCCCCGGGTGGGGCGGTGGGTCGAGCGCATGGCCACCAGCGAGCCCTATGCCCACG
>JAPPKI010000349.1 GCA_028820035.1 bacterium
GCAAGCAGCAAACCAGGTGTGGCGATGAGCACCCGGTGCCTCTGCCAGGCGTCTTCCCACAGCGTGGGCTTCACGTCCATGGCTGCGTCCAGGATGGGCTCGGCGGGTACGAACATCACCACGAAGTCGGGCGACCCGTCTACCGCCGAGGCGTAGTCCCGGTCGCCCAAGGTCTTGGCATGGCTCAGAAGGGTGTTGGCGTGGCTGTTCAATAATTCGCTCTGGCGCTGCTCATCATCGGAGTGGTGGGCTTCGAGGTAGGAGCTCAACGGGGTCTTGGCGTCTATGACCACCTCCAGACCGCCGGGAATGTGGACCACCGCATCGGGCCGTCCCCGGCCCTCGTCTAATTCGACGGTGTCCTGCTCTACGAAGTCGATCCGCTCGCTCAGCCCGGACAATTCCAGAATGTTGCGAAGCTGCTGTTCCCCCCATTGCCCTCTCATCTGCGGGGACCGCAGGGCCTCGCTGAGACCCTGAGCCGTGTCCCGCAGTTGGCCGACCTGGTTCCGCAGCACGTCGTAGGCCCCTTTGCGGTCCTTCTCCATCTCCGTGACCTGCTTCTCGAATTTGTCCAGGTTCTCCTTGACCGGCTTGACCAGCTCGTCGATGGCCTTCTGGCGTTTCTCCAGATCGGTGTCGCTGAGTTTGCGCTGGTTCTCGAACTGCTCTTTGGCCTGCTCCAAGAAGGTCGCGCTGTTGGCCTTGGCCACATCGGCGGCAATGCCCTTGAACTGGGTCTCGATCTGCTTGCGGGCCTCAGCCAGCTCCTCGGTGCGCGCCTGGTGGTCGGCCTTGACTGCGGCCAACTCATTCCGGACTGCATCACGCTCGCCTCGCACATCTTTCAACTCATTCCGGGCTGCATCGCGCTCGCCTCGGGCCTCGCTGAGCTGGGCATCGCGCTCAGTCAACTGGACCTCCAACTGAGCCGCCCGAGTCCTCGAGTCGTCAGCTCCACCCGCAATGCCAGCAAGGCGCCACCGCTGCACCATGACGGCCAGCGCGACCACTGCGACCACAACAACGATGAGAAGAGCAATCTCCATAGGCCCGACATCCTACGAACCCCCACTGACACATTCCGGTAAGGGCTTTGACCTGCGGATTGTCCTACCCTGCTACTGGCCATTAACAACGAAGAGGGAGACCTTCGATGCCCCAGATGAACGAGCTCGGCTTCTACACCCTGGCCGGGGCGCCGGAATCGCCTCGGGAACTGATCGATGAGGTCCGCCAGGCCGAGGAGTTGGGCATCGGCAACGTGTTCATCAGCGAGCGGTTCAACATCAAAGAGGCCGCCACCCTGTCGGGCGCGGTCGGTGTGGCCGCTGAGAGCATGGGCATCGCCACCGCGGCCACCAACCACCACACCCGCCATCCCGTGGTGACCGCGGCCTACGCCATGACCATGCACAAGCTCACCGGCGGGCGCTTCTGCCTGGGTATCGGCCGAGGGGTCGATCGTCTATCCCAAGCATTCGGCCTCAGCGCTATCACCACCGCCCAAATGGAGGACTTCGTGGGCATCATGCGCCGGCTGTGGCAGGGCGAGGCCATCTTCAACCACGAAGGCCCCATTGGGAACTATCCGGTGCTCACCCTCATGGGTGCCAGCAGCGAGCACATCCCCATGGCCCTCACCGCCTTCGGCCCCAACTCCCTCGCCTTGGGCGGGCGATGCTTCGACGCGGTGGTGCTGCACACATTCTTCACCGACGAGACCACCGCCCGAGTGGTAGGCGCCGTCAAGCAGTCGGCCGAGAAATCGGGACGCGACCCGGATTCGGTCAAGGTGTGGTCGTGCTTCGCCACCATCGGTGACCACCTCCCTGAAGACGTGAGGCTCAAGAAGACAGTGGGCCGTATGGCCACCTACCTCCAGGGCTACCCCGAGCTCATGGCCCGCACCAACAACTGGGACCCCGCCGCCCTGGAGCGGTTCCTGGCCGACGAGTTGGTGGCCAACTTCCAAGGCGCCATCGATCAAGTAGCAAGCGCCGAGCAACTCGAGCACATCGCCACCCTCATCCCCGACGAATGGCTCGCCCCCGCCGCCACCGGCACCCCCGCCCAGTGCGTCGAGAAGATCCGGGGTCAATTCGACCTCGGCTGCGACGGAGTCATCCTCCACGGCGCCAGTCCCACCCAACTCCGCCCCATCGTGGAGGAGTACGCCCGCACCCGTCCCACCGGAAAATTCGACCACCTCCCCGCCAACCCCGGCGGCTGATGGCGTAAGCGGTATAGCGTCATGGCGATGCAAACCGTGACGACCACCGTTGCCGGCCTGGGGATGCGGGAGTTCACCGGGGGGTCAGGCGATCCGCTGGTGATGCTGCACCACTCGTTTGGAAACCCGGGATGGATGCCGATCCACGAAGCCCTGGCCGCCAACTACACCGTTCATGCCTTGGATTTGCCGGGCTACGGCGGGACCGAGGGGTCGGATCGACCGGACTGGGCTCGCCATCCTCGGGATCTGGCCTTGTTGGTGGGCCAGTGGCTCCGGGCCAATGAGCTCGGGCCGGTCGAGTTGGTGGGCTGCGGATTCGGGGGTTGGGTGGCAGCCGAGTTGGCCACCATGTCCCCCGAACTGCTCGCGCGGCTCGTTCTGGTGGGCGCAGCGGGGCTGCTGCCCGAAAATGGCCGAATCTACGACCAGTTCTTGGTGTCGCACTCCAACTATGTGGAGGCCGCCTTCTCCAGCACCGAGGCCTTTGAGGCCATCTTCCACAGCAACGGGGATGACCCCGAAGAGCATCCGCTGGGCGACGACACCCTGGTGGTGTGGGACATGAACCGGGAGATGACCACCCGGGTGGGATGGAAGCCCTACATGTACAACCGCCGGCTGCGGCCCCTCTTGGGCGGCGTTGCCGTCCCCGCTCTGGTGGTGTGGGGCGACAACGACGCCGTGGTGCCCATGGAGTGCGCCCACGCCTACACAGACGCCCTGCCCGACGCCCGATTGGAGGTTGTCGGTGACTGCGGTCATGCCGTCGATCTCGAAGCCCCCGAATCGCTCGCCGCCATCATCACGAGTGGCACCGACAAATCAGGAGGCGCTGCACAAATCACTGGAGGAGAAGCCTGATGTTCCTGTCGTATTTCACCGAGCAGCCCATGAGCGCCTACCCGGCCGACGAGGGCTTGAAGGAGGGCTTCACCTCGGTGATGTTCTCCAACAAGTACTACGACCCGGCCGA
>JAPPKI010000054.1 GCA_028820035.1 bacterium
CGGCGGTGACCACGGTTACGCCGGTGGGGAACTGTCCGAGCACTTGGCGGAAGAACGCCGGGTCGAACGGGGGGCTGTCAGACACTTGGACTCCTCAGGAGGAACAGGCTACGTCCCTCAACAGCAAAAAGGTTAGTGGCTGCCCCCTTACCACCCCGCGTTGGGCAGTGTTGCCAGCTACGGCGGTCCTGCGACCATCACATCCACGCCGTAGCTGCGGAGTGTGCTGGTGGTCTGGGATGGGTGCCGGCGTTGGCGCAGGCGTTGGCTCTGGGATGGGTGCCTGCGTTGGCGCAGGCGTTGGCTCGGGAGTGGGTTCGGGTGTTGGCGTCGCGGCGGACTCCGGCCAAACCGCAGTAGGCGAGACAACGGGTGTGGGGGCCGCGGATGAGGCCTTGGGTTCTTGGCCGCCACACCCGCCCAACCAGACAACCAGGCCGATGAACGTGGCGAGCACAGCCGCCTCGGAGCGACGAGTTTGCCGGGAGCGCAGACGCGGATCGATCAAATGGCTGAGCAGAACAGCTCGGGAGTCACTGGACAGTCGGTGCTCGATACTGCCTCGGTTACCGAGACCAGCCCATCGGGTCCGGCCACTTGGTCTACTAGAGCGAGCGGCACGACCTCTTCGTCAGCCTCCCACACATCCACCATTCCCAACGCCCTCTCAATCAGCGAGTCCCACATGGGGCCAGGAAGCACTGTGCCCTTGCCGGCCACCAGCCATACTGGAACATCGGCGGCATGGGCAACCGCCGCCGCGGCCCGAGACCCGGCGACGGCAAGGAATGCATCGGGGCCGACTGCGGCTGTCTCCAACAGCACCACATCTGCTGAAGCAGCCGCCGCACCCAGCCCGCTTTCGGACACCTCGTCTACCCAACTGTCCTGTTCCGACAATCGCCGCACCAGGTGATGGCCCTCCCCCAACACGTCCACCACCAGCACCCGAAGATCGCCCCGGAGCCGCAAAGCCCGGCCGATCAGATCCGGCCATCCGAGCACGCAGACCGAGGCCTCGACCGGGAACTCGCGCGACAGCAGACGAGCAGTTCGGTCTTCGGCAATTGCCTCCATACACGCCCGGACTTCAGACCGGGGGTCGGCCGCGGTGAGAACCCGGGAGGCCAGCCACATGAGCGGACCCGAGGAGGGCTGGCGGGCGAGCATCCGCCGACAGGTGGTAACCAGCCCGGCCGGGTCGTGGCCAAAGCTCAACAGCGCCCCGGCTGTCTCCCGCACCAGTGATTGCTGACCCACCCCGGATGACCGGGCCACGTAGCGCAAATGCTCGATGGGGTGCACCGCCCAAGCGTATGCGATTCGATCTGGTCATCAGCCCGTTCATCAGCCACGACACCGGGTTCGGCCCCCGGGCTGGGCTAATTTCAGATGCGATGTCCACCACGCTTGATGCAGATGTGAACCTCACACCGCTGAACGGCGAACCCCGCCCGATTGGCGATTGGGTCACCGTCTTCCATCTGGTGATCGTGGTTCTCGACCCATACACCTATGAGAGCTCGTGGATGATCGACACTGCTGGTCGCATTCTGCGCAACTTCGTCGGCGCCGACTGCCGGGTGGCGTTCATGGTCACTGCCTCGCCCCAGGAGACCGAGGAGTTCCTCGGGCCGTGGACCCAGGAAATCCTGACGTTTGCCGACGAGGACCGCTCTGTGGTGCGGGCTCTGGGACTGGAGTCGCTGCCGGCCATCGTCCACCTCGACCATCAGCTCAACCTGCGGGCCTCCGCCGAGGGCTGGAACCCTCCCGACTGGAGGGACTTCGCCACCCAACTCGGCCAAGCGATGAGCTGGCACCCTCCGGTGATCCCCGACGCCGGAGACCCATCGCCGTTCGCCGGGACCCCGGCGCTAGGCTGAGATGAGCCAACTGAGCCGAGTTGATAGCCGAGGTTGATGGCCGATTTCGCCTACTCCGAACTGCTCCCCAAGGGGCCTGACACCACCACCGAATACCGCCTGCTGACGACGGATTACGTCTCCACCATCTCGCTGGGCGACCGCCAGTTCCTCCAGGTCGACCCCGAAGCCCTCCGACTTCTCACCAGCGAAGCGATGAGAGACATCGCCCACCTGCTGCGCTCTAGGCACTTGGCGCAGTTGGCCTCCATCTTGGACGATCCCGAGGCGTCGGAAAATGACCGATTTGTGGCCACAGAACTGCTCCGCAACGCCAACATCGCCGCGGGCGGAGTGCTGCCCAGCTGCCAGGACACCGGGACGGCGGTAGTGGTGGGCCACAAGGGCGAGCGGGTGCTAACCGACGCCGACGACGAACAGGCCATCGCCCGAGGAGTTTTCGACACCTTCCAGACCTCGAACCTGCGCTATTCCCAGATGGCTCCGCTGACCATGTTCGAGGAGCGCAACACCGGCAACAACCTGCCCGCGCAGATCGAGATCTACGCAGCGCCGGGAGACGCCTATTCGTTTCTGTTCATGGCCAAGGGTGGCGGCTCGGCCAACAAGTCGTACTTGTTCCAGGAGACCAAGGCGCTGCTCAACCCCGACTCTCTCACCCGCTTTATGGACGAGAAGCTCCGCACCCTGGGCACCGCGGCCTGCCCGCCATACCACTTGGCGGTGGTCATCGGCGGCACCTCTGCGGAGTACACGCTTAAGGTGGCGAAGTACGCCTCGGCCCATTACCTCGACACACTGCCCACACAGGGATCAGAGACCGGACACGCCTACCGGGACCTTGAGTGGGAAGACCGCATACTGGAGCTGACCCGGCAATTCGGCATCGGCGCCCAGTTCGGCGGCAAGTACTTCTGCCATGACGTCCGGGTGATCCGGCTCCCCCGCCACGGCGCCTCCTGCCCCGTGGGGGTGGCGGTTTCCTGCTCAGCCGACCGCCAGGCTCTGGGCAAGATCACCTCTGAGGGGATTTTCCTGGAGCAGCTGGAGACCGACCCGGCACGGTTCCTGCCAGAGGTAACCGACGAAGATCTGAGCGGCCAGGTGGTGCGCATCGACTTGGATGAGCCCATGGCCGCCATCCAGGCCGAGCTGTCGAAATATCCGGTGAAGACCAGGCTGTCGCTCACCGGCACCCTGGTGGTGGGCCGCGACCTGGCCCACGCCAAAATCAAGGAGCGTTTGGACGCCGGAGAGCCCATGCCCGATTACTTGCGAGACCACCCGGTGTACTACGCCGGCCCGGCCAAGACACCG
>JAPPKI010000524.1 GCA_028820035.1 bacterium
CCCGAAAGAGTCGTCTTGGAACATCACCGCGATGCGGGTGATGCCTAAATCGGTGGTCAGCCGCTCGACCATTTACTCCGTTTCCTGAGCATAGGAGCCCCGAAGGTTGACGATGTTGTCCCAGTCGTCGTTTCGGAGGAAGCCAGCGCCGGTGAACGGTGCCACGTAGGGTATTCCCGCGTCGGCCGCCACCGGAGTGGCCGAGCGCGATGTCGGTGTCCCCACTGCGCCGATCAGTGCGAATACCCGTTCCTCTTCGATCAGAGCCTGGGTGTTCGTGATGGCAGCCTCGGGCTCGTAGGCGTCGTCTCGAGTTGTCAGTTCCAAAATGCGCCCGTGTACGCCGCCGTTTCGATTGGCCTCCTCGAACGCGGCCATGATTCCCAGATTCATGTTGATACCCAGCTCTTGGGCAGGACCGCTGAATGCGGCCGACTGTCCGAACACCACCCGGTCGTCGGAGACACCGGGCACGCCGCCGGCCCCTGGTGCGCTTGGCGTTGCTTGAGGATCAGCGGTCGGGGTGGCACCGGGGGTTGTGGTACCTGAATCGCTCGATCCGCACCCCGCCAGGATGAGGGCTACAGCGGCGATTGCCAGGGCAGCTTGCCGCGCACTACGCAGTTTGCTTTGTGCCGAATGCCTCACGACTCGGGATGTACGACGAGCTTGAGATGGTTGCGGTCGTCTTCCCTGCGGTACTCCAACTCTTCACCCATGGTCCTCACCAGGTAAACCCCCAACCCTCCGATCGGTCGCTCAGCCAGAGGAAGCGTCACATCGGGTTCGGGGGCATCGGTCAAGGGGTTGAAGGGCGAGCCGTCATCGCTCAGGCGGATGGTGAGCGCGTGGTCTTGCGATTCCAATTCGAGGTTGATCTTGGTCAGGCCGCTGGTGTCGCCGTGAGTGAGGATGTTGAGCACCAACTCTTCCAAGATCAGGTTGGCGCGCATGGTCAGCGTTATCGGCCATTCCTCGGCTTCGGCCATCTCGTTCAGAATGTCCTCGATCAGCGGCAGGACATCGGAGGGGTGGCCCTGCTCCGGAGGGTGGGAAAGGTGGAGAGATCGTTGCATGTCAGCGGCCCCCAGTGGCGGGCTGCGAGCGTGCGGGGGCAGACATCAAGGGCGCCGCAGTGTGAGGCAGGTGATGTCATCGGATTGTGGGGCATCACCGGCGAAGATCCGCACCCGCTCGAAGACTGCCTCGTTGGCCGCCGTTGCGCTTTCGGGCGAGTTGCCCTCGAACACCTCCGTCAACCGTCCCAAGCCGAACTGCTGGTTGTCTGCGTTCATGGCCTCGGTCACGCCGTCGGTGTACAACACCACGGTGTCGCCCGGTTCCAAGGTGACCGACTCCTGGGTGTAGACGACATCGGCGGCGATGCCCACCGCGATTCCCTTGGTGAGCGTCAACTCGGTAACCGTGCCGTCTGCGCTCACCAGCATCGGGGGGTCGTGGCCGGCAATGGAGTAGGTGAGCAATCCAGTCTCCGGGTTGTACAGGGCGTAGATCAGGGTGACGAACATGAAGGTTGGGTTGTCTTGTTGGAGTTGGTTGTTGACTTCGGTCAGCACCATCTGCGGCTCGCGAACGCCGATGGCCGCTCCCTTCAGCGCGGTCCGGCTGGACATCATGAACATCGATGCAGGGATGCCCTTGTCGGACACATCGGCTACAACGAGCCCAACCTCGTTGTCGAGCTTGAAGTAGTCGTAGAAGTCGCCGCCCACGTTGCGGGCCGGTTCCATGTTGGCCGATACCTCGCATCCATCTGTCTCCGGGGGAATAGCGGGCAGGATGGACTGCTGGAGTTGGCTGGCGATGCTCAGCTCATTTTGAAGGGCCACGAGCTGGTCGCGCGATGCCAGCGCTTCCCGCCATTCGGCCAAATGATCCAAGGTGCGGGCGATGGTGATCTTCAGGTCGTCGAAGTCGATGGGCTTGGTGACGAAGTCGAACGCCCCTCGGTTCATGGCGGTGCGGATGTTGTCCATGTCGCCGTAGGCCGAGACGATTACCGCTCGGAGATTGGGGTCGACGTCGGGAAGCTGCTGGAGCAGGGTGAGGCCGTCCATCTTGGGCATGTTGATATCGGACAGGACCATGTCGATGGTCGGATCGGCGTTGAGCTTTTCCAGTGCATCCACTCCGTCGCAAGCGAATACGAACTCGTACTCCTTGGAACGGATTTGCCGCCGCATCCGCTGAAGGACCAGAGGTTCAAGATCCGGCTCGTCGTCGACGACCAGGATCTTGTAGGTGTCGGTCAAGGGTTTACCCCTGTTTGGCGTCTTCTACCGATGGAAAAACGTTGATGATCTGATCGAAGCCGCTGATGCGGAACACGTCGCCTACCGCTTCGGTCAATGAGCAGATGCCGAATGACTTGTTCTGCTTGTCGAGGTTCTGGGCAGCCATCAGGAGCACCCGGAGGCCCGCGCTGCTGATGTACTCAAGGCCGCCGAGGTCCAGGATGATCCGCTGGTCGCCAGGATCGAACATTCCTTGCAGGGACTCCAGAAAATCCGACGCATTGGATCCGTCTACCCGGCCTGAAGCATTGACGACCAGTGTGTCGCCGGAGCGGTCGTGGCTGAATTCCATAGTTGGGCCTCTCTCGTTGGGTCCTGTCTTGGATCATTCTGTCAGCCGGGATCATACACATTCCAATGGGCTGAGGGGCAGGGAGAAGCCAATCGAAGTGCACGCCACGCCGAAAGCTCGGCGGTTCGGGGAGTCAGCGAGGCTGGGAAAGGATGAGCGCGCTGGTGGGGACCGCGGTTCCGGCGGTGGCCAGCACATTTTCCACGTTGTCGATCTGGTTGACCGAGGTGCCGCGAATCTGGCGCACGCCTTCGGCAATGCCGTTGAGGCCGTGGATATAGGCCTCACCAAGCTGGCCCCCGTTGGTGTTGATGGGCAGGCGGCCATCCCGACCGAGGTGGCCATCGCGGATGAAGTCCTTGGCCTCGCCCCTTTCGCAGAAGCCGAACTCCTCGAGTTGGGGGAGCACCAGCGGGGTGAAGTGGTCGTAGATGATGGCGGTCTGGATGTCGTCGGCCGACAGGCCGCTCGACTGATAGAGCTGGCGGGCGCACAATCCCATCTCGGGGATGCCCGTGATGATGTCCCGGTAGTAGCTCCTCATCATGTGCTGGTCTTCGGCCACTCCCTGGGCGGCTGAGGCGATGACTGC
>JAPPKI010000464.1 GCA_028820035.1 bacterium
CTTCCTCGCTACCCCGACCTCAACTTCGTGTCGGTGGAGAGCGGCATCGGATTCATCCCCTTTGTGCTCGAGGCTGTCGACCACTCCTTCAACGAATGCGGAGGACTTGAGCAGGCCGCCAACTTCGAAATGATGCCCAGCGAGTACTTCCGCCGCCAGGTGTACGCCTGCTACTGGTTCGAGCAGACGGCACCGCAGAGGCTGCTCGACAAGATAGGCGTCGACAACGTGTTGTTCGAGACCGACTTCCCCCACCCGACCTGTCTCTTTGGCAATGTCCGGGAGCGGATCGAGACCTCGCTCGCCGGCCATTCCGAGGAAGTCCGCCGCAAGCTGCTGTGGGAGAACGCAGCCGCCCTCTACCGAATCGAGGGACCCGAAGACTAGAGATGCTCGAGGTGTCCCAAGATCATCTCTTGGAGATGGCGGAGCCGGACCTCGACATTCGTTCGGTTCTGTGGAGATCCGGCTACTGCCAGGCCGCACAGTCCGCTGACAGCGGCATCGGTGAGCGCCATCAGACGGCCAGCCGTCTCCTGGTCGAGATGGGCGCCGAAGAACTGGCCGCAAGCCTCGGGAAGTCCTTGGAACTCGCGAGCGTCGTACCACTCTGCCAATTCGTCGGAGCGTTCCTCGATGGCATGGTAGGAGCTGTATGCCGCGCAAAAGCGAAATGCTGACTCCTGGGCGGGATACACCGCGAAAAGGGCATTGAGACAGTGACGGGCTGCGTCAAGGCCGCCGACTCCGGCGGGAACCTCTGCTCTGACCGCCTCGAGGACTGATTCGAGCATTCGGCTGTACACCTCGAGGGCAATTGCGCCGCACTCGGGGAAGTGGCGGTACACGGTAACCCGGCTGACTCCGGCCTGCTCGGCGATCTCCCCCATCGTCGTGGAGGCGATTCCTTGCTCCAAGAACAACACCTGTCCCGCTTCGATGATCGCTGAACGGCTTTGAGTGTTCAGGTCTTCGTGGTCGGAGCGGTATTTTCTGAGCTTGCTGGAGGCACCCATTTTGGCCACCCTACACTGCGTAGAAGCGATGTGTCACATAGTGGTTATGGTGTACTGATGTTCGAACGACGGGCTTACATGTTGGATGTCTCGAGGGACCGAGTACCGACCCAGGAGACCCTGAAGTGGCTGGTAGAGGTCTTAGCGGAGCTCGGATTCAACGAGCTCCAACTCTATGTCGAGCACACATTCGCCTACTCCGGACATCGTGAAGTGTGGGAGGGGGCATCACCCTTGACTACGGAAGAACTGCGGTGGCTTGATCGTGTTTGCCAGGCCCGCGGCATCGACCTCGTCGGGAACATGAACTGTTTCGGCCATATGGAGCGATGGTTGGCCCACGAGCGCTATCGAGGTCTAGCTGAATGCCCTGATGGAGCGCCCGCCCTTTTCGGCTCTGGCACTATGCGGCCGGGGTGCCTGGCTCCCACGGCACAGAATGCCGCATTTGGCGTTGCCCTGGCTCGGGAGTTGGGTGGGGCCGTCCGCAACCGCCGCATCCATATTGGCGGTGACGAGCCATTCGAATTGGGGGAAGGCGTTTCCGCGCCGGACGTGGCCGCGCGGGGCCGGGAAACCGTGTATATCGAGCATCTGACCCGGATCATCGAGCCTCTGGTTGGCGACGGCTACCAAGTGATGTTCTGGGCCGATCAATTCCGCCGGGAATACTCCCTGCTGGACAGGATTCCCGACGGAGCGGTGCCGGTTGTCTGGAACTATGAGGCTCCATCCGAAGGAGGGTGGGAGGCCATGCTCCCGCCCGACCTCCTCGATCGTCTCGCGCTTCCAAAGGATCCCCATCTGGGCTTTCAATCCCACGCTCGTCTCTTCATAGAAGCTGGAATGCCGTTCTGGGTGGCTCCAGGAACCGGCAGCTGGAACACCTTTATCGGTCGAAATCTCAACGCGGCTGCCAACATCGCCGACGCTGCCGCGATTGGCGCAGCTCATGAGTCACCCGGGTTCCTGCTGACCGATTGGGGCGACAACGGGCACTTCCAACCCCTGCCGGTGTCGCTCCCTTCCATGGTGCGTGCCGGTGCGGCCGCTAACGGGCAGCCAGTTCCCGACCATGTCGAGGTGGGCGAGCGAATCGACGAGATTCTCTGTTGCCAAGAAGGCATCGGTGCGCTGATTGATCACCTGGGTGGAATCGGCGAGAGCCTTGGGCTGGTCTCGATAAACGGAAGCCCGATCTTCTATGCGCTGTGCGCAACGGCATTTGGGAGTTTCGGCGCGCTCGACCAAGAGAGAGCCACCAGCGGACTGGCTGTTCTCGCTGAGGCACATGAGCGGTTCTCCGAACCAATAGGAGGCACCCGAGGGGCCGTAGTAGCGGCAGAAATGCGCTCGGCTTGCCGACTGGCAGAATTGGGCCTGCTCCGACTCGCGGCCGAAAACGGGCTCGACTTCCGGGTACCTAGTCGCGATGAATTGGCCGATGCGGCGCATAGTCAGCGGACTGCCTGGATGCTCTCCAGCCGGCCGGGTGGCCTCGAAGACTCCCTCAGCAAGCTGATCCGCCGTTGATGGCTGATTAGAGTTTCTCAGCGATGGAGATCCGGCAGCTGGCAGGTGCCCTCGGCGCGGAGGTGCTCGGGCTGGATCTGACCGGTGAGATCTCCGACACCGAATTCGCGTCGGTGCGCGATGCCCTCCATGAGAACGGCGTCATCTGCATCCGCGGCCAGGCAGCGATGACCCCTGAAGACCAGTTGGCCTTTGCCGCCAAGTGGGGGGAGATCTCCATCCACCCGTATGTGCCGTCGATCGAGGGGTACTCGGGGATCATGAAGATCTACGACCCGAACCCGATCACCCAGACCTGGCACTCCGACTCGACTCACATGAGCGAACCCCATGCCTACACCCTGCTTCTGGCCCGAATTCTTCCCGAAGTGGGCGGTGACACGATGTTTGCCAGCGCGACCAAGGCGTTTGAGTCGCTGTCACCCGGACTCCAGACTTTGCTCCGCTCGCTCTCCGCGGTCCACGAGGGCACCAGCCTGGCTGCCGACGCCGGCTTGGACCACGAGGCGGTGGTCGCTGTGCACCCGATGGTGAGAGTTCATCCCAACACCGGAGCCGAAGCACTGTTCGTCAACGACAACTACGTCACCCGAATCGATGGGTGGGCAGCTGAAGAGAGCCGTCCTCTCCTGGAATACCTCTACGG
>JAPPKI010000537.1 GCA_028820035.1 bacterium
TCTGTACCCACGGACACCCCCGGGCCACCGTGGGAGCTTGCTTCCATGCCTCGACCCTGGCCCACTGCCTGCGAACCGGATCCACCCCGACATTGGACGAATGCGGGTCCATCGCCGCCAATCTGGGCGATGCCTTCTCTCATATCAAGGGCCATCAGAGTCTCGGAGGTACGTGGGTCGGTCTCTGGGAGCAGGAGAGTGGCAAGCAGTTCCAAGAAACATGGCAGGACACCGTTGTCGAACTCTGCGATGCCATCGACCGGGCTGCCGCCGCTGCTGATGCCACCTCGTCACAAACCGACGCTTACCAAGCGGTCTCCGACCAGCTTGGCCTCGCCGACAAGCGACAGCAGGGCAGCGGCATCCTCACCACCGTGGCAGCCGCAGCCTTAGCAGCGACCGCCTCCCACCCTCACGAAGCCATGCTGGTTGCCGCGAACGCGCTCGGCACCGACACCGACACCATCGCCACCATGGCAGGCGCGCTGCTCGGCGCCTGTGATGCAGCCCCACAGCCCCCCGAAGAACCCCTCGACAGCCCCTATCTGCTGAGCGAGGCCGACCGCCTCACCGCCATCTCTCAAGGCCAGCAAGTGCACAACCACTTCTACCCGGACACTCTCACCTGGATCGCACCCCAAACCCAAGCCGATGCGTTGGTCGCCGACAACAGCCATCTCGCCGTCGAAGGTCTAGGCCCGGTAAAGGAACTGGATTCCCCGCCGTCCTGGACGCCTCGCAAAGACTTCGCCTGGCAGTGGGTCCAAACCGAATTCGGTCAGAAACTCCTCATCAAACGCCGCCCCGAAATCCGATCCCGTAGCGCCTGCAACACATTGGAATCGCCGAGCGCGCCTCTAACCAGTTCCACCCTTCGTCAGCAGAAAGCCGCCAAGACCGATGGGAATAGGTCTTGCCCTCCGAGTGAGGCCCCACTTGATCGCGGACTAGACATCGACGCCGCCGTCAAGCATGCCAAAGAACACATCACCGACAATTGTGAACTTGGCTATACCGTCCGACGCGCTGCCCGAGACGGAACCGTCGCTGATCTCGTCGCTCTCGTCGCCACTCTTCGGGACGACCTGCGCCGCTGATATGGACACAACCAATAAAGCGCTGAGGCTGCGGCCGTCCGAGTTTGTGGCAGATACAGAGGACCCATTCGCAAATGACCGGCTGAATCGCCAACAAGATGTCAAGTCATTCTGTGATGTGACTACAAGCGCCGGAGAACACGGGGCAATCATTCTGCTCGACAGTGAGTGGGGATCAGGAAAAACGGCATTCGTCACAATGGCCGCTGCCCATTTGCGAACCCAAGATGTGCAGGTCGCCGAGTTCAACGCGTGGAAGCAAGGCCATACCGAGATACCACTCGCGGATCTGGTTGCAGCGATTTCCAAACAGATCGACGGCTCCAAGATGGAGGCTGTGAAGAAAGCGGCCGGAAATGCACTCGCACATTTTGCCAAGGTGGCCAGTCGCGGAGCTTTAGATGTAGATGCTCTGAAGAGTCCCGCACCTGAGATTATTGACAGATGGTTGGATATTGAAGAGGGAGTACACGAATTTAAGACTCAACTCCAAATTGCAGCGCCATCTGAACACAATCCTCTCGTAATCATCATTGATGAGTTGGACAGATGCCGCCCAGATTATGCCCTAAAGGTTATGGAAACTGTTCGGCATCTATTCGATGTTCCGGGTGTTGTAGTCGTGCTCGCTGCAAACTTAAAAGAACTATGCCACACCGTTCGATCCATATTTGGGCCAAGCTTCACAGCAGACCGATACTTGCGTCGATTCTCTGACCAACATGTTTTGCTGACCAAGCCCGATGAGAAGCATCTCTTTGAATTTCTCGAACACACATTGGAGACTGCCGGACTGCATACCCGTATTTCAGCCAGTGAATCTCGTAGAGGTATAGACACAAGTGCTGGTCGAGTGTTGCAGTTGGCGATCGACGCAGAGGGTTGTAGTGTTCGCGACCTAGAACAGGCGATTTTTCGAACTGTCGCACCCCTTGCTTCTGTTGCACCGGGTCATCAGCCTAGATCTTCTGCTCCAGAACCCACACTAATGATAGCAGCACTTACGACTTTACAAGTTATAGCACCTGATGCTTATCGAAGTATCATGAGCGGAGACGACTATGATGGATTCGCCGCAGTCGCTGCAATTTACAAAGTCCTCGGCAAACCCATTGAAGCTGAGACTGCCAACTGGCCGTACACTCCAAGAGGTCTAGTCGAATCTATCCTGATAGCAGGTATGGCTACGAGTCTTGGCAGTTCAGCAGTGAATACGAGAGAGAATATCGCGCGAAAATATCAAGACGCTACCCAGTGCAGTGATGAGTTAGCCGAAATAATGAGTAGCCGCATTATCGGGGCAGACCTGAGAAACTTCGAATGGGTACGTCGTTTAGTGTGTTTCTGGGAATACAAGCCACCCAAAGACGAGTAAGCATAAGCCCATATAACCAGCCAACCTGCTCCCGTGCATCCTTGACCGACAGTGGCAGGACCTGTGGCTTATCCACCTTCAGTGTCTTGGCGGTTTGCGTTGGGCGGGGATTGGGGTGGGGAGGGCGGTGGCAGGAACAAGGGGCGAGGTAAGTATGTCGTCGAGAAGCTTGGCCGCTATCGAGGTGACTTGGAGGGTGTGGTGGAGAATGGCGAGGAGGCGGAGGAGTTCGTCGGTTTGGGTCCACTGGGTGGGGCGGATGTCGTCGAGGGGGCTGGACTTGCGGCCTTTTCGGGTTTTCATGCGATAGCCGAGCCAGGATCGGAGGACTTTCAGGCCGGATACCTCGAATTCCCATACTTCGGGGGTGACGGGACCAAAGATGCCGGTTCCGACGGTGAGGGTTTGGGAGTCGGGATCGAAGGCGAACTGTTCGGGCATGGCCTCCACGGGGGCGACCACTTGAGCGAGGCTAGCAGGAAGTTGGGGTTGACCGGTTGGGGCGAAGCGTTCACCCCAGGTGTGGTGCCAAAGGAGATCGCGTCCCAGTTCCACTGCCTGGTGGAACAAGTCGGCGTCGGTGGTGATGGGGAGGTGGACGGGGCCGGCGCCCTCGGCCAGTTCATCGGCAAGGCACTCGCTGAAGGCAGAGGTGCCGCCGAGGGCGTAGACGTAGGCCAGCAAGTCCTCGGCGGTGACCACGGTGCCGAGTTTTTGGCTCA
>JAPPKI010000501.1 GCA_028820035.1 bacterium
CACAGCAGTTCGGCATGGCGGTGGGCCAAGTCGTCGGGCATGCCGGCGATGCTGGTCCAGCAGTAGGCCTCCACCATGGGGATGCCCTCCGACAGGCGGCCCAGATGGGCGATGGCGTCATCGGGGGTCAGCACCTCCATCGGGGAGATGACCCCCATGGTGCTGCGCCGCTCCCGCAGCTTCTCCACCGTGAGCAGGCTAGGGGTCTTGCCGGTGCCCGATGCCCCCGCGGCGCGGTAAGTGTTGAGCTGCCAGGCCAGGTGGGGGAGGATGCGCTCGTAGGCCTCCTCGGGATCATCGGCCACCACCATGCTCACAACCCCGGCCATCTGGGCGATGCCCGGGTCGTGGCCGCCCTCGGTCAGGCCCTCGGTGTAAGGCTCTAGCGAAACCGGGTTGATCGACAGCAGGCCGCAGCCCAGACGTCCGGCTCGGCGGGCGCCCTGAGGACCGTTGTAGCCCAGCCAGATGGGGAAGGGATTCTGCACCGCCGGCGGAGTGACGACGCCCCCGTCCAACAGCTCCCGCACTTCTCGCACCCGCTGGTCAGTAATGGTGTAGCGCTTGGACAGGTCGGCCCCGTAGGCCTCGAACTCGTCGTGCACGTACCCCGCGCCCAGCCCCAGGTCGATCCGGCCGTTGCTGATCTGGTCGGCCACCGCGGCCTCCTCGGCGATCTGCGGGGCGAGGCGCAACGGGGCCAGCAGCACTGCGGTGCCAATGCGGATGCGCTGGGTTCGGGCGGCCATCGCCGCGGCGAAGGTTAGGGGCTGGGGCAGATAGCCGTCCTCGAAGAAGTGGTGCTCGCTGAGCCACACCGAGTCGGCTCCCCACTCCTCGGCCTGCACGGCCAGCTCCAGCGACTGTCGATAGAAGTCGGGCCAGGGCTTTTGCCAGTCGGGCGGGTTCCGCAGGTCCATGTAGATGCCGATGCGCATGGCCCGACCCTAACGCCCTTGTCTGGCTCTACTGGTTCTCGGAGTCTCTACTCGTCCTCGGTGGCAGCGGGCATCCAATCGGGCCAGTGGTCGGCCAGGGTGAGCGACCACTGCGGGGGGCGCTTCTCCAGAAAGGCCATGACCCCCTCGGTGGCGTCGGGTTGGCCCATGACGTGGAGGTGGATGCGGCGCTCCAACTCGTTGATCACCCCTTGGTCCCCGGGTGAGGTTGTCCACAGCAGGCGCTTGCTGAGGGCGACAGACACCGGGGCCACGTTGACAGCGATGTCTTTGGCGGTGTCCAAGGCGGTGGGCAATACCTCATCGGCGGGCAGGGCGGCGGTGGCCAGTCCCATCTGGGCAGCCTCTTTGCCGGTGTACATCTGGCCGGTGAGGAGGATCTCCAACGCCTTGGCGTGCCCCACCGTGCGGGGCAGGGTCCAATGGGAGCGGAAGTCGGGAAGCACTCCCCGGCGGTTCTGCACGATGCCCCACCGGGCGTCGGAGGCGATGTAGCGGATGTCGCACTGGAGGGCAATGGTCATGCCCAGGCCCACCGCGTGGCCGTTGATGGCGGCGATGACTGGCTTTCGCACGTCCCAGGGGTGGAACTCCAGGGCATCGGAACGGAAGCTGTCGGGGTTGGGAGTACCGAACACGCCCGGTCCGCCCGAGAAGTCGGCCCCGGCGCAAAAGGCTCGACCGGCACCGGTGATGACCACCGCCCGGACCTGCTCGTCGGCGTCGCTGTGGCGCAGTGCGTTAGACAGCTCGATGCCCATCAGCGTGCTGAAGGCGTTGAGCTTCTCGGGACGGTTCAGCGTGATCACCGCCACCCGGTCGTCCACCGAATAGGCGATGTCCTGGTAGTCGTCGGTCACTGGTTCTGGTATCTCCTCAAGGTCCGGGGGATGGTGACCACCCCGGAACCGGCGATCACGACGGCGGCAATCGTCGGGATCCACATCCATGCCGGGGGGACGTCCAGCTCGAAGAAATTCCGCGCCCAGGGCCACACCATCACGATCAGATATGACCCGCCCATGGCCGCAGCCAGGCCGATCTTCCACGGGCGCAGCGGCCGGCTGATCACCACCAAGATCACCAGTCCAACTCCCAGCAGGGTGAACGTGGCCACGGTGCGGGCCTCCTTCAGGACTTCCTCGTATGGGCCTTCGCCGTGGCGGCGGGCGATCTCGTAGACGAAGAACGACGCCACCGCGGCCAGCACGCCGGCGGGAATTGAGAATCGCAGCACTCTGGACAGAAAGCCGGGACGGATCAGCTCGGTGCTGGGGGCTAGGGCCAAGAACAGGCCGGGCACGCCGATGGAGAAGGTGCCTACCAGGGTGAGATGGCGGGGGAGGAACGGGTATTCCACCGTGAAAATCCCCACCAGTACGGTGAGCAGCACGGCGTAGGCCGCCTTGGTCACAAACAGGTTGGCTACCCGCTCCACGTTGTTGATCACCTTGCGCCCCTGGGCCAGCACCTCGGGCAGGGTGGCGAACGAGTTGTCGAGCAGCACGAGTTGGGCCACCGCCCGGGTGGAGGCCGAGCCGCTGCCCATGGCGATGCCCATGTCGGCGTTTTTCAGGGCCAGCACGTCGTTGACGCCGTCGCCGGTCATGGCCACGGTGTGGCCCCTCGACTGGAGTGCATCCACCATGGATCGCTTCTGCTGGGGGGTGACCCGGCCGAACACGGCGTTGTCGGCTAGGGCCGCGGCCATCTCGTCGGTGTCTTCGGGCAACTCCCGAGCGTCCATGTGGTTGTGGGCGTTGGGGATGCCGGCCCGATGGGCCACCGCGGCCACCGTAGCGGTGTGGTCGCCGGAGATCACCTTGAGGTTCACCCCTTGCTCTCGGAAGAAGGCCAGGATCTCTGGGGCATCGGGACGTATGGTGTCTTCCAGCAAGATCAGGGCCAGCGGTGTCCGGCTCTCGGGCAGGGTCTCGTCAGACAGGGGCTCGGGACTCCGGGCCAATAGAAGGGTGCGCCTCCCCGCTTCGGCGTGGACCGCCACCCGGCCCATCACATCGGGCAGGTCTCCAGCGATCACGTCGGGCGCCCCGAAATAGAAAGCACCGTGGCTGCGGAACTCCATGGCCGACCACTTGCGGGCGCTGGAAAACGGGGTGGTTCCCACCGGTGCCCAGCCGCCGGTGTCGCCATCGCCTTCGTCGGGCGCGGTATAGGCGTCGCGCACCGCCAGCATGGTGGCGTTGGGGGCCTCGTCGGCGTGGGCC
>JAPPKI010000055.1 GCA_028820035.1 bacterium
CCGAGCTGTGCGGCGTGGTGGCCGTGCCCAGCGTGGTGTTCTACGACAACGAGGATGAGGGGCGGCACCTGGTTCGGTTCGCCTTCTGCAAGCGCCCTGAAGTGCTCGACGAAGCCGTCGAGCGGCTGGCCAAGCTGGGGACCGGCTCATGAAGGTCGCCGCCGTTCAGCACGACATCGTGTGGGAGGACCCCGAGGCTAACTTCGAGCTGCTTGCTCCCAAGGTGGCCCAGGCCGCGGCCGAAGGGACGCGCTTAGTGGTGCTGGCCGAGATGTACTCCACCGGTTTCTCCATTGCCTCCGAGCGGGTGGCCGAGCCGCCCGACGGGCCGAGCGTCGGATTCTTGGCCGACCAGGCCGCGGCCAACGGAATATGGGTGTGCGGGTCGGTCCCGGTGCGGGACCCGTCGGTAGCGGAGCTGCCTGTGAACCGGTTCGTGCTGGCTGGCCCCGACGGGGTGGCCGCGTTCTACGACAAGATCCACCCGTTCTCCTACGGGGGCGAGCACGAGCACTACGCCGCGGGGGCTGAGCGGCTGACCATTGCCGTTGAGGGAGTGAGGATCACCCCGTTCGTGTGTTACGACCTGCGGTTTTCCGACGAGTTCTGGAGTCTGGCCCACGACACCGACTGCTATGTGGTGGTGGCCAACTGGCCCGCGCCCCGCCGGGCCCACTGGTCGGCGCTTCTGGTGGCTCGGGCCATCGAGAACCAGGCCTACGTAGTGGGGGTGAACCGGGTGGGCACCGGCGGCGGCATCGACTACCAGGGCGATTCCGTGGTGATCGACCCATTCGGGGTCGAGGTGGCTGGAGCCCCCGAAGGCGAAGAAGCCGTGCTGTATGCCGACATCGACCTCGCCCGCCTAGAACAGGTTCGGTCGCGCTATCCATTTCTCGAAGATCGCCGATAGTCAAGAGTGCTGCTGCGATGACCGGCGATAATCCGCCGGTGCTGCCCTGATGATCGGCGATAATCCGCCGGTGCTGCCCTGATGATCGGCGATAATCCGCCGGTGCGGGACTCCCAGCCATTGCTCACGGCCCGGTTCGCGGTGCTGTGCCTGGGCGGCGTGTTCTATTTCATGTCGCTGGGACTGGTGTATCCGGTGCTGCCGGGCTTCGTGGAGAACGACTTGGGGGGCGGGCCGGTGGCGGTGGGTCTAGCGGTGGGCGGGTTCGGGCTCTCGGCCGCGGTAGCCCGACCGCTGGCCGGACCGCTGGGCGACTCCAAGGGGCGTCGATTCTTGGGAGTGTGGGGCTGCGTGCTGGCTGGCCTCGGCATTCTTGGCAACCTGTGGGTGTCCTCGGTGGCGGTGGCCGTGCTGTTCCGGCTGCTGACCGGTTTGGGGGAGGCAGCGTTTTTCGTAGGTATTGCGACAGCCGTCCAAGACATGGCTCCGGAGCATCGCCGCGGCGAGGCCACGTCATACTTCTCGGTCACGGTCTACTCCGGACTGGCCGCAGGACCGATCATTGGCGAGCAATTGCAATCAGCCCTCAGCACCGACGCGGTGTGGGTGCTGGGAGGCGTGTTGTGCGCGTTAGGCACCGCGTCGGCCGCGGTCTCCATGCAGGGCCGGCCTGAGGGTGCCCAATCGGGATGGCCCAACTCGTTCATCCACTGGCCCGCTACCCGACCGGCCCTTTTGTTGGGACTGGGACTGATGGGCTACTCGGGGTTCTTGGCCTTCATCAAGCTGCATGTGGACGACATCGGCTTTGCCCACTCCGGGGCGGTATTCGCGACCTTCGCCATAATGGTGATCGGCCTGCGTATCCTGCTGGCTCGTCTGCCCGACCGACTAGGGCCCCAGCGCACCAGCACCCTCTCCTACGCGTTCTCGGCCTCCGGCTTGTGGGTTATCGCCCTGTGGACGCAGATCCCCGGAGTGTTTGTAGGCACCGCTCTGTTGGCCATGGGCCAGACGTTTTTGTTCCCAGCCTTGTTTGTGCTGGCCATCCAATCGGCACCGATCAACCGGCGCAGCCAGGCCATCGGCACCTTCAGCATCGCCTTCGATCTGGCCGTCGGACTGGGCGGGCTGATTCTGGGCGGTGTGGTGGAGGTGTCGTCGTACTCGATGGCCTTCTTCGCCGGCGGGTGCTTCTCGTTGATTGCGCTGGTGGTCAGCCGAACAGTGGTTAGACCCCGGTTGCAAACTGCCTATTGACATCTGAGGGCTGGCATAGGAGAGTTGCCCCCTTCCCCCTGAGCTTCCCCCGTCTCGCGCCACGCGCGCCCCCGAAGGCCCGAAGGGAAGTTCAATGCGACGCACTGCGCTGCTGGTGTTGGTAGCCACCTGCGTGCTTGCGGTGTCCAGTGCGGGTTCGGCCGCTGGATGGCAGCAGCAGGATGAGGGCACATCGGTCGAGACGGAAAACGGCCAGGTGGAGATCGGGGTATGGATCGAGGTGGATATACCCAGAGTGTCTGAGCCCGACACAAACCCGGCCAACCCATCGACGCCGCCCTGCTACTTCCGACAGGGCAACTACGCCGAGCTGAACGCCTGGTTGGAGAACGACTATGTGATTGCCCCCGACCCTGATGAGACCTACGTCTTGAAGCTCTGTAAAACCGAGGCCGGAAAGCAGCTCGCCACGTTCTGGGTGTACCAGCCAGCGCCACCCAAAGAGCCCCCACCGCCCTCATTGAAGGAGACCACTCGGCTGCGCAATGAGGCCTGGGGCCAGGTGACCATTCCTCAGCCAACCACGCGGACCGCGCCCGGCGAGATCGCCATTGTGCAGCTTCCCACCTATGTGTGGGTGCCGGCTGCTGCTCGCGCCTCGGTGTCAGAGACGGTGACCACCACGCTTGACGGCCACGAACTGACCCTCACCGCCACCGCCTCCCCTCGGCGGCTGGGCTTTCTGCGGGTTGCTATGGGCGACGGGAGCACGCTGTGGTGCGACGCCGAGGACGTGGTGGCTTTCGACCCTGCCCGCGACCCGCTGAACCAGCTATCCAACTGCTTCCACTACTACCGCTACTCATCGGTCAACCAACCCGACCTCCGCTACCAAGTGGCCCTTACCGCCTACTGGGATGTCTCGGTGGCGTGCGTCTTCAACGACGGCGCCTGCACAAATCCGCCTCCCGCCGTCCCCACCCAAGTGCTCACCGCCCCTTCCCACGCCATCGCAGTGGCCGAGATCCAAGCCCTCGCCGACCCCGCCTAGCC
>JAPPKI010000428.1 GCA_028820035.1 bacterium
CGGTCTCCAAAACCGGCGGTTGGGGGTTCGAGTCCCTCCTGCCCTGCGCAAGCAAGCCCGTCTCCCTAGTGCCGGGTGCACTGGAGTCAGCATGACCGACCTGAACCGACAACAGAAGAGGATGGCCAAGAAGCAGGGCTTTGTCGACGAGGAAGGCACCCCGGTCCGCGACCGCCGCCAGCCTCGCAATCAGCCCCGCCCCGGCGAAGAGCGGGTAGGACCGGCCCAGTTCCTGCGCGAGGTGCGCGGCGAGCTCCGCAAGGTGTCGTGGCCCCGGCGCGAGGAGGTCGTCAACTACTCCATCGTGGTGCTGGTGGTATTGGTGCTGCTCACCACGGCCATCGGTTTGCTCGACTGGGGCTTCAGCGAAGCCATTCTGAAATTGTTCGATCGATGAGTCCCGAGGTAGACGAAACCGAAATGACTGACCTCTTCCCCACCGCCACCGCCGATGAGACCGAATCCGATTCCGAGACGGTCGACGCCGACACGCCGGTTGACGCCGCCGAGGCCGCGGCCGCTTTGCTGCCCACCGGGCCGGGCGCCCAACCTGAGCCTGGGGTCCCCGACCCAGCTAGCGACAGCTTTCTTGACGACGCTGCCCCGCCAGAAGATGCGGCCGAGGTAATCGACGCCGAAGACCTGGTCTATGAGAAGGCCGAAGAAGAAGTCGAAACCATCAGCCCCTACGACATGCCTGGGAAGTGGTACGTGGTCCACACCCAGTCGGGCTATGAGAACAAGGTCCAGCAGAACATCGAAGCCCGCCGCAAGACCATGGACATGGAGAGCCATATCCACGAAACCGTCATCCCCATGGAAGACGTGGTGGAGTTCAAAGCCGGCAAGAAGGTCACCACCAAGAAGAAGATGTTCCCCGGCTATCTGCTGGTCCGAGCCGAGATGAACGACATCTCCTGGGATGTGATCCGCAACACTCCCGGCGTGACCGGCTTTGTGGGCCATGGTCGCCGGGGCAGCAAGCCCTCTGCCCTCAAGCGCAAGGACGTGGAGAACTTCCTCCAGGTCAAGACCGACGGCGAGCAGACTGTCCGCCGCACCAAGCCCCGTCTTCTCTACGAGGTGGGCGAGACCATCCGGGTCAAAGAAGGTCCCTTCGCCGACTTCTCCGGCGAGGTGGCCGAGATCAACGAGGACCAGCTCAAGGTGAAGGTGTTGGTCAACATCTTCGGCCGGGAGACCCCCGTCGAGCTTGAGTTCTCCCAAGTGGCCAAATTGTAAGAAGATTCAAGCTCTCTCAAGTCGCCAAGCAGCAGACGACCTAGCCAGAAGGGGCATAGTCATGGCTCAAAAGAAGGTAGCCACCACCATCAAAATCCAGATTCCGGCTGGCCAGGCCACCCCGGCACCCCCGGTGGGCACTGCGCTCGGCCCCCACGGCGTGGCCATCATGGACTTCTGCCGGGACTACAACGCCAAGACCGAGGACAAGCGGGGCCAGATCATCCCGGTGGAGATCACCATCTACGAAGACCGGACGTTCACCTTCATAACCAAGACCCCGCCCACCTCGTTTTTGATTCGCGAGGCGGCCAGTCTGGAAAAGGGATCAATGGAGCCGGGCCGCGAATTGGTCGGCACCATCACCGACGCCCAGTGTGCGGAGATCGCCAAGATCAAGATGCCCGACCTCAACACCGACGACCTCGAGCAAGCCAAGCTGCAAGTGGCCGGAACTGCCCGCAGCATGGGCATCACGGTGGAGTAGGAAAGGAGCCAACATGGCGAAGAATGGCAAGCGGTACAGCGATGCCGCCCAGCGCTACGACAAGCAACACCCGCACACCGCCCAAGAGGGCGTCGAGCTGGTGAAGAGCTTGGCCGCGGCAAAATTCGACGAAACCTTGGAGCTCGCCGCCCGTCTGGGGGTTGATCCCCGCAAGGCCGAGCAGATGATCCGGGGAACGGTCAGCCTGCCTTCGGGCACCGGCACCGACGTCCGGGTGGCGGTGTTCGCACAGGGTGAAGCGGCTACGCAGGCCAGCGAGGCCGGGGCCGACGTGGTGGGCGCCGACGATCTCGCCGAGCAGGTACAGGGCGGCAAGATGGACTTCGACGTGGCCATCGCCACCCCCGACATGATGCCGGTGGTGGGAAGGCTCGGAAAGGTCCTGGGCCCACGAGGGCTGATGCCCAACCCGAAAACCGGCACGGTTACCGACGACGTGGCCAAAGCAGTGGGCGAGTTCAAGAGCGGCAAGGTGGAATACCGCACCGACCGCCAGGGCAATGTCCACGTTCCGGTGGGCAAGGTCAGCTTTGAGGCCGATGCCCTGGTGGCCAACATCCGCGCCGTCATGGAGGAGATCAATCGGGCCAAGCCCGCAGCCCTCAAGGGCCGCTATATCCGCAAGGTCGCCATCTCCTCCACCATGGGACCCAGCGTCCGGCTGGACCCCGCCGACTTGGGCGCCAGCAACTGATTTGGTACCTTTTGTCGCTCACAAATAATCGATTTGCCGCAGACATCAGGCGCAGTGCCCCGCACCGCTTAATCGGCTGACACTCGGTTCCCACCGAGTCGTTGGCTGGCCTGACGAGGTGAACCCTCCCGAAACTCGTGGGGCGTTCGCACGCTAGCGGCGCCCCATTGCTGGTTTTTGCGGAAGGTTCAGCAATCTGATGGAAAATCCCCGCCCTGAGAAAGTAGCCGTTGTGGACGAGGTGCGCGACCGCATCTCCTCCACCGAGGCGGTGGTCCTCACCGACTACCGCGGCCTCGACGTGCCGGCCCTGGCCGATCTGCGCCGCCAGCTGCGTGAGGCCGGCGGCGAATACAAGGTGTACAAGAACACCCTCACCCGCTTCGCGGCCCGTGAGCTGAACCTCGACCTGGACGAGATGCTGGTGGGCCCCACGGCGCTGGCTTTCGTCGGCAACCGGGAAGACGGCACCCCCGGCGACGCGGTGTCGTTGGCCAAGGCCCTGTGCCAGTACGCCGAGGACTCCAGCTTCCTGTCAATCAAGGGAGGGGTGCTCGACGGTCAGGTGCTCTCATCCGACGAGGTGAGCGCCCTGTCCAAGCTGGGCACCCGAGACGAAATTCTGGCTGAGATCGTCGGGCTGCTGGAAGCCCCCTTGACCGAGATGGCCGGGCTGCTGGAAGCCCCGCTGGTGGAGATGGCCGGCCTCCTAGACGCTCCGCTGGTCGAGACGGCCGGACTG
>JAPPKI010000018.1 GCA_028820035.1 bacterium
GCACAGGGTTGGGCTCCCCCGATTGGCCCGCGAGCGACAACGACCAGCTGGTGCCGCCGCTGGAGACCCACGCCATGATCGAGTTCATCAACCGCCTCATTACCGGGCTTGTGTCGGCCATTGTCATCGCCACTGTTTTGGGCTCCCACTGGCGGAAGCCGAGGCGAGCCGACTTGGTATGGCTGTCGTGGGGCCTGGTGGCCGGAGTGCTGGCCCAGATCGTGCTGGGCGGCCTGGTGGTGCTGTACGAACTGCCCCCGGCGCTGGTAATCGGCCACTTCCTGCTGTCGATGGTGCTGCTTTGGAATGCAGTGGTGCTGCTGTGGCGAGCCTCGGAGGACTATGAGCGCCAACGCAAGCCCCGACCCTGCCCCCATTGGTTGGGCAACGGGGTGGTGGCGCTCACATCGGTGGTGATCGTGACCGGCACAATCGTGACTGGCGCCGGGCCGCACAGCGGTGATGAGGATGCTGAGCGCATCGACGTGGCCGTGAGGGACGTGGCCCAGATTCACGGGACCACGGTGGTGGCGCTGCTGGTGGTACTGGCCGCAATGGTGTGGTGGCTGCGCCAAAGGGGCGCTCCAGAGCGAGTCCAGCGGTGGGGGCGGGTCGTGCTGGGGGTGGCGCTGGGCCAAGGGCTCATCGGGTATGTGCAGTACTTCACCGGTGTGCCGGTGCTGCTGGTGGGCGCCCACATCGCCGGCGCTGCCCTACTGTGGATAGTCACCGTGTTCTTCTGGCTCAACGCAAGGGGCCCGCTGGTGCGGGCCGAGGCTGACATTGCCCAGGCGGTACCGGCATGACTCCTGTAGCGCCCGTCGAGATTGCGCCCTCTGAGGTCTGGGAGACCACCGATGACACCGACGTGCGGCCCGACCGGCCGTGGAAGGTGATCGTGTGGAACGACCCCATCAACCTGATGTCGTATGTGACCTTCGTGTTCCAGAAGCTGTTCGGCTACAGCAAAGAGAAGGCCACCCAGCTGATGCTAGATGTCCACTACAAGGGGCGGGCCGTGGTGTCGGACGGCCCCAAGGAGAAGGCGGAGATGGACGTCTTTCGCCTGCATGAGCACGGCCTGTGGGCCACCATGGAGCACGACGACTGATGGGCCAATTGTCTGTGCCTGCGCTAAGGAAAGGGATCTGATGGCACCCCGACAGCCGGTGGTGCCCAACGGCGACGGGACGTACTCACTCAACCTGCGAGAAGAGGAGC
Organism: bacterium; assembly: GCA_028820035.1. Taxonomy (GTDB): domain Bacteria; phylum Actinomycetota; class Acidimicrobiia; order Acidimicrobiales; family Bin134; genus Poriferisocius. The sequence goes on from JAPPKI010000018.1 coordinate 1,222, forward strand.
GGGCGCTGATCGCCGCCATCGTTCCCGATCTGCGGGGGTTGCTGGCCGACGACCCCAACGACGAGATGCTCACTCGGCTGTTTCCCACCGCCCGGCCCGACGATGCTGAGGCCGAGGCCGAATTCCGCGACATGGTGCGAGACGAGCTGGTGTCCAAGCGCCTGGCCCGTTTGGACATAGTGGCCGAGCTGGCCGAGGCCACGGCGTTGGACCAAGAGCAGTTGGCCGCCTGGATGGGAGCAGTCAACGACATCCGGCTGGTGCTGGGCACCCGCTTGGAGGTCACCGAAGACGACGAGTTTGAAGAAACCGATGAGGCCGACGCCGAATCGGTGGCCCGGTCGGCCTACTGGTATCTGGGCTGGCTGCTAGAGCATCTGGTGGAGGCGTCGGCTTCCGAGCTGTAGCCGCCTACTCCTCGACAGCTCGGGCCGCCGGTTCTCCCTGGCCGGCCCGGGCGATCTCGGAGAGAGAGGCCATGGCGTTGGTGAGGCCGCTGGTGTCGAGGGGCAGGAAGATCTTGGTGGCGTTGCCGTCGGCCACGCTCTTAAGCGCCTCCAGATAGCGGATCGCAATGAGATCGGGCGTGGGGTCGCCGGTGTGGATGGCACCAAATACCTGCTCAATGGCGCTGGACTCACCCTGGGCCACCGTTTCGAACTGATAGCGCTCGGCGTCGGCCACCCGCTTGATGGCCTCGGCCTCGCCTTCGGCTTCCAGGATCTGGCTTTCCTTTTGGCCCTCGGCCCGCAAAATGGCTGAGCGCTTGTCGCCCTCGGCCTCGGTGACGATGGCCCGGCGGTCGCGCTCGGCCTTCATCTGGCGGTGCATGGCCTCGGTGACATCGGGCGGCGGCTCGATGCGCTGGATCTCTACTCTCACCACTCGAGTACCCCACTTGTCGGTGGCGTCGTCGAGGATCTGGCGCAGCTTGCCGTTGATCAGCTCTCGGGAGGTGAGGGCAGCGTCAAGGTCGAGATCGCCGATCACGTTACGCAGGTTGGTCTGGGCCAGCTTGGTGACCGCCAACTGGAAGTTGCCCACGTTGTACTTGAGCTTCACCGGGTCGGTGGCCTCAAAAAAGATGACCGCGTCCACCGTTACCACCACGTTGTCCTTGGTGATCACCTCTTGGGGAGGCACGTCGATGACCCGCTCCCGCATGTCCACCTTGCTGATGCGCTGCACGAACGGGAGGATCCAGCGCAACCCGGAGTCCACCGTGCGCTGGTAGCGGCCCAGCATCTCGATGAGGCCCCGCTCATACGGGCGGATGATGCGGATTCCCAGCGCGGCGATCAGGATGAGCGCCAACGCGACGATGATGAACAGGGCGATCACGGGTTCCATGACTGCTACCTAGCTTTCTGTGCTCTCGGTGGGTTGTTCTTGGGGGACGGGGACCACCACCAAACGGGTGCCGTCGATCTCGGTGACCATTACCCGGGTGTCCACTTCAATGGGCTCGGCGGCGGAGGCCCGCCATTCCTCGCCCCCGATTCGCACCATGCCGGTCTGCGCGTCGTCGTCCACCCGCTCGATTATCTTGCCGTGGGCGTCGAGGAGCCGGCTGGCCCCCACTCGGGGCTGCTCATCTTTGTCGAGGCGACGGACGAACCGGCGCAAGTAGACGAAGCTGACTGCGCTGCCCGCGAAGAAAACCAGCCACTGCCAGAGGATGTGGACGTCGACCCAGGCCAGAACCGCCGCCGCGGCGGCGCCGATGGCGAAGGGGAGCAAGAAGAACCCGGCGGTGAACACCTCGGCCAGCGAGAAGACCACCGCAGAGCAGGTCCAGAGCCAGCGCCAGACTTCGTTCTCCACCCCATGCTCCTTTCGCAGGTCAAGATCATGGTATCTGTTTTTCGATGCGGTTCCTCCAAGGAAGGCTGCTAACGTGAGTCGGCCTTCTCGGGCCGAGAGCCCCCATCGTCCAGCGGCCTAGGACGCCGCCCTTTCAAGG
>JAPPKI010000188.1 GCA_028820035.1 bacterium
CAGCATGGATGCCCCGCCCCACAGGGAATCCGAAAGGGTGGAGTCGCCGATCTCGGCAGGGTCGGCGTCTACGGCAATTGAACTGGCCGCCCAGACCAACTCTGGGGCGTGGGTGCGCCGGGCCAGCATGTAGCCGCACACCGGGATGAACGACACTGCGCCGTTGAAGGCCCGGGTGTCGTTGGACATGGCTCGGGAGAAGGTCACCACCATGAGCTCGTCCATGGTGCAGTCGTATCCGGTGACGGGGGTGCTCATGACGAAGCCCCTGTCGCCACGCTGTTGACGGCCAGGAAGTCTTCCCAGGTTTCCGGCCCAGCCACTCGCTCCTGGAAGAACTGAGTGAACGTCTCCCGGTCTCGGGCTGCCTGGGAGTACTCCAAGAAGAACCCCGAGTCATGGCTGTATTCCGGGAAGCACGAGCAGGGGTAGGCGCCCAGCGGGGCCGGGGCCACCGTGTCGATCATGAACCTCGGGTACGTCGTGCGCTCCGGCTCGGCCGTGAACGCCGCAGTGTCCACCACCCGCTCCACCGAGGCCACCGTGCGACTGGCGGCGTTCACGATCTCGTTGTCCATCCATACCAGCTTGGGATTGACCCGGGTGGTGCCCCGATCGTCGGCCTCATGGGCGTGGACCAGGGCCACATCCACCGGAAGGCGGGTGCAGGCCACGTAGTGCTCGCCGGTGGGCCCGTCCTTCTCCTCGCGCACCGCGCCGCTTTCGGCGTGTAGGCCCAGCACGTCGGTGCCCAGACCGGCCCGGGTCGGCATGAACGGCAGGTTGTAGCTCTGGGCCTGAAGCCGGCAGATCAGCAGGTGCTCGCTGTACTCCTCGATGGCCACCTGCCCCGACTGCACCGCCGCTCGGAAGTTGGGGGCCAGGCCCAGACCCTCGAAGCTGACCAGCCCGGACATCACCCGGCGCACGCAGCCCCCGGCCACCAGCCAGTCCACGGCCATACCGGCCACTATGGCCACCAAATCCAGGTCCTTCTTCTGTTGGCGCACCAACTCGCGTACCAGGGCCATGGGGGCGCTGTTCATCGACAGCCCGCCGATGGCCACGGTGGAACCGTCGGGAATCGATGCGGCCGCCTCTTCCAGCGTCGTGACTTTGCTCATGAGATCTTCCGCTTCCCCCTGGCTGGCCATTCTTGAAGTTCCTACAGCCCGCCGTACTATACGGCCCATGACTGAAGCCCCAGACATCCTCTCGCCTGAGTACGACGCCAATCCCTACCCCTTCTACGAGGTGCTGCGCGATGAGTACCCGGTGATGTGGCACGAGGGCACCCAGGCCTACGTGATCAGCCGCTACGAGGATGTGGCGGGGGCGTTTCGCAATCCGCAGATTTCCAGTCGTAACTACGAGTGGCAGACCGAGCCGGTACACGGGCGCACCATCTTGCAGATGGAGGGCAAGGAGCACTCCTCCTACCGGGGCATCGTCAACCCGATCTTTCGGGGGAGCTACCTGGAGCAGAACATCGTGCCGGCCATCACCAAGGCGGCCCGTCAGCAGATCGGAGAGTTCTTGGCCGACGGCGAGGTGGATCTGTGCAAACGGTTCAGCACCTACTACCCGATCGGGGTGATCGTGCAGCTCCTCGACCTCCCCATGCAGGATGTCCCCCAGTTCTACGAGTGGTACACGATGATCATGGACTTCGTTTCCAATATCACCGGCGACGAGGAGAAGAATCGCCGAGGCATGGCTGCTCGGGCGGAGATGGGGGAGTACCTCATGCCCAAGATCGCCGAGCGGCGGGCCAACCCCGGCGACGATCTGCTGACCGCCATGGTGACAAAGGAGTTCGACGGGGTGCAGATGAGCGATGACGACATACGAGGCTTTTGCAGCCTGTTGCTGACCGCCGGGGGAGAGACCACCGAGAAGGCCATCACCCTGACCATGCGAAACCTGCTGGACAACCCTGAGCAGATGGCCGAGGTGCAAGCCGACCGCCAGCTCATTGGCCCAGCCTTCGCAGAGACGCTGCGGTTCACCGGTCCGGTGCAGATGATCATGCGCCACACCGACGAGGACGTGGAGTTTTCCGGCGGCGCGGTGGAAGCGGGCCACACCCTCGAGCTGCTGCTGGGTGCAGCCAACCGTGATCCGGAGGCATTCGACGAGCCCGACCGGTTCAACATCCACCGCACCGACATGGAGTTCGAAAAGGCCTTCTCCGCTGCTGCCGACCACACCGCGTTTGCCTTGGGCCGCCACTTCTGCGTGGGATCAATGCTGGCCCGGGCCGAGTTGACCGTGGCCATGGATGCCCTGCTCGATGCCATGGACGACATCGCCTACGCCGACGGCTACGAGCAGGTCGAGACCGGGGTCTACACCCGGGGCCTGACCTCTCTGCCGCTGACGTTTACGCCGAATCCAAATTTCGTTCCCGGCTGAGGGCGGGTTCGCCTTACACTGATTGCGGTCTTCTAGACCAACCATGTTGAGTCGGAGCGAGGGTGGTAGAACCTCTTTTTCTGGGTGACTCGCTTCGGCTCAGCGCCTACCGCGGTACCACGTAGCCCGCGTCGTCGCGGTCCCAAGTATCGGCAGTGATGCCGTCTTCGCGCAGCTTGAACTTCTGGACCCGCTCTGAGGGGGTCTTGGGCAAGTCTCCACACCAGCGCACGAACCGAGGTACGGCGAAATGGGCCATGCGGGGCACACAGAAGTCCAGCAGCTCGGTCTCGGAGAGCTCGTAATCGGGCTTGAGCACGACGATGGCCATCACTTCTTCTTCGCCCAACTCAGAGGGCACGCCGATCACCGCTGACTCCAACACCGCATCGCAGGTGTTGATCACTGCCTCCACCTCATAGGAGGAGATGTTCTCGCCCCGGCGGCGCACGCAATCTTTCATGCGGTCGATGAAGGTCAGGTATCCGTCCTCATCCATTCGGCCTCGGTCGCCGGTGTGGAACCACAGGTTGCGGAACGCCTTAACCGTGGCGTCGGGCATGTCGAAGTAGTTATCAATCATGATGTGGGGCTTCTTGGGCCGCACCACGATCTCACCCGCGGTTCCGGGGGGCACCGGTTGGTCTTCGGCATCTACTACCTGCACGTGGTACAGGGCCGACTCCCGGCCTGCGGTGCCGATCTTGCGCATGCCCCGGCGGTTCTCGGTGGTGATGGCCACCTCGG
>JAPPKI010000183.1 GCA_028820035.1 bacterium
GCCGACTTCGACCTCGAGCAATTCGAGCACGAAGCCCGCTTCGACCCCGACGAGCAGTGGATCGAGATGTGGCTGCGCTCCCGCTGCGCCCAGCAGGTAACCATCCGCGGGTTGGGCATGACCGTCGACTTCGCCCAAAACGAGCGCATGCGGACCGAGATCAGCGCCAAGTTCCGTCCCGAGAACATCGGCCCCGAGCTTGCTGGTGTCGGCCTGGCCATGGAGCGCCTGTGGACCGACGCCCGGGGGGACTACGCCCTGACCTTGTCCCGCATGGTGGAAGGGCGCTAAGCCGCCCCGCTTTGCTGATTCGAATCCCCTTTATTGCTCGTCAATCTCCGGGTGGGCGCGAGTAGTGTCAGTTCGTAAGCCACGCTGATGGGGTAGCGCTTTGCCAGCAACCGTGGTCGTCGGGACGCAATGGGGTGACGAGGGCAAGGGCAAGTTCACCGACCTCCTAGCCCGCGACATGGACATGGTGGTGCGCTACCAAGGCGGCCACAACGCTGGTCACACCCTGGTGGTGGAGGGTCAGACGTTCAAGCTCCAGCTCGTTCCCAGCGGGGTTCTCTATTCCCACGTGACCCCGATGATCGGCAACGGGGTGGTGATCGACCCCAAAGTGCTCATCGACGAGATGGATCGGCTCACTGCGGCCGGGGTCGACTGCGGCAAGCTGAAGGTGAGCGGCAACGCCCATCTCATCCTGCCCTATCACCAGACGCTGGACGTGGTGGCCGAGCGCCATCTGGGGCGCAACAAGCTGGGCACCACCAAGCGGGGCATCGGCCCCGCCTACGCTGACAAGGCGGCCCGGGTGGGGCTGCGGGTGCAAGACCTGCTCGATCCCAAGATTTTCCGGGAGAAGCTCGGCGTGGTGCTGCACGAGAAGAACCCGCTGCTGGCCAAGGTGTACAACCGGCTGCCCTTCGAGCTCGAGACGGTGGCCGAGCAGTACCTTGAGGAGTGTCGTCCTCGCCTTGAGCCCCACATTGCCGACACGGTGGGGCTGGTTCACGATGCATTGGAGACCGGCCAGAACGTGCTGTTCGAAGGGGCCCAGGCCATGTTCCTCGACCTCGACCACGGCACCTACCCGTTCGTCACCTCCTCCAACCCGGTGGCCGGTGGGGTGTGCGTAGGGGCGGGCGTCGGTCCTCGGCACATCGATCGGGTGATCGGGGTCACCAAGGCATATATCAGTCGGGTGGGGTCGGGGCCGTTCCCCTGCGAGCTAACCGACGACATCGGCGACCACTTGGTGGATGTGGGCCGCGAATACGGGACCAATACCAAGCGCCGCCGCCGGTGTGGCTGGCTGGACACGGTGATGCTGCGCCACGCAGTGCGGGTGAACTCCTTGTCGGACCTGGCCATCACCAAGCTCGATGTGCTGGACGCCCTCGACCCCATCAAGGTATGCGTGGCCTACGAGGTGGACGGGGAGCGCTGCAACTCGATGCCCTACCACCAATCAGAGATCCACCGGGCAGTGCCGATTTACGAGGAGCTACCCGGCTGGCGCACCGACCTGAGCGAAGTCGGCGATCGCTCGGAACTGCCCCAAGAGGCCGAAGACTATTTGCGGTTCATTGAAGAGCAGGCTGGCGTGCCCGCCTCCTTGGTTGGTGTGGGCCCGGGCCGGGATCAGTTCATCACCTTCAGCGCAGTGTCGTGAGAGTTCCTGCCATGGTCCAACGCACAGGATCAGTTGTGGCCGCTGTCCAGTCAGGGTCAGTGTCGTGAGAGTCTGCGTCGTTGGCAGTGGGGGACGTGAGCATGCTCTTGCCCACGTGTTGGGCCGGTCGTGCGACGTTGTGGTCACTCCCGGAAACCCCGGCATTCCTGGTTCTGTTGCTGTACCAGCAACCGAGATTGAAGCCGATCTGTATGTGATCGGCCCCGAGGCCCCGCTGGTGGAAGGTCTAGCCGACGAATTGAGAGCAGCAGGTCGGCTGGTGTTTGGCCCTGGAGCCGACGGGGCCCTCTTGGAGGGCTCCAAGGCGTGGATGAAGGAACTGCTGGTGGCCGCTGGGGTGCCCACCGCGGGCCACGGCTCGTTCACCGAGCTCGAGCCAGCTCTCCGCTACTTGGACACCATGAGCGATCTCTTTGTGATCAAGACCGACGGCCTGGCCGCAGGCAAGGGGGTGCTGGTTACCGAGAATCGGGCCGAAGCGGAAGAAGCAGTGCGGGCCTATCTCTCGGGGGAGGCCTTCGGCGACGCCGGGCGCCGGGTAGTGATCGAAGAGGGCCTTACCGGCCCCGAGCTGTCGGTGTTGGCGGTGTGCGATGGCCATCGGGCGGTGCCATTGGCTCCGGCCCAGGACTTCAAGCGCATCGGTGAGGGCGACGTCGGGCCCAATACCGGGGGCATGGGGGCCTACTCCCCGGTGCCGGTGGCCGGAGATGATGTGGTTGATGCAGTGATGGATCGAGCAGTGCTGCCCACGCTGGAAGAGCTCCAGCGGCGGAGCATCGACTATCGGGGTGTGCTGTATGCCGGGCTGATGCTCACCCCCCAGGGAATCAAGGTGCTGGAGTACAACGTGCGCTTCGGCGACCCCGAGGCCCAGGTGGTGCTGCCCCGGCTGAAGTCCGACTTGGCCGACCTGCTCGCCGCCGCGGCGGCCGGATCACTGGAGGACGACCCGGTGTTCGGCGATGACGCCGCGGTGACGGTGGTGTGCGCCTCGGAGGGCTATCCCGCCTCCCCCCGGACCGGCGATCCAATTGCCGGCATTGAGGCGGCCAACGCGGTGGAGGGCGTGATGGTGTTCTGCGCTGGAGTGGCATCAGCTGCTGAAGGCGGAGTTGGTGCTATTTCTGCTGGTCAGAACGGTAAAGAGCTGGTCACGGCGGGCGGCCGGGTGCTCAACGTCACCGGGCAGGGGCCCGACTTGGCCACCGCCCGAGAGCGGGCTTATGCCGGGGTCACCCACATTGATTGGCCGGGCCGCTACGTTCGCTTTGACATCGCCGCCGCGGCGGTAGAGGGCGCTTCACAGAGGGAATCGGCATGAGCTTGAAAGTCGCTGTCATCATGGGATCGTCGAGTGACGAGGACACCATGGCCCCGGCCCGCACCACGCTGGAACAGTTCGGCGTGGAGTGCCACTGGGAGGTCATGTCGGCCCACCGCACGCCGGAGAAGGTCCGCC
>JAPPKI010000267.1 GCA_028820035.1 bacterium
GTGGAGTGCCACTGGGAGGTCATGTCGGCCCACCGCACGCCGGAGAAGGTCCGCCAGTTTGTGTCCGGCGCTCGCGATGCCGGGTTTGGGGCCATCATCTGCGGTGCGGGCATGGCTGCTCATCTGGCCGGCGCAACTGCGGCCCAGACCACTCTGCCGGTGATCGGCGTGCCTTTGGCCGGCGGAGCGCTGAACGGGGTGGACTCCCTGTATTCAACCGTGCAGATGCCCAAGGGGATCCCGGTGGCCACCGTGGCGATCAACGGCGCCATGAACGCGGCTTTGCTGGCCATTCAGATTCTGGCGGTGACTGACTCGGGGCTGGCCGAAAGGCTGGCCGCCCATCGCGCTGAGATGGCCGGTGGCTGAGAAGGATCTGATACCCGACGTTCTGGCCGACCGCTATGCCAGCGCGGCAATGGCCAGCATCTGGTCGCCGGAGGGCAAGGTCAAGGCCGAGCGCCGTCTGTGGGTGGCGGTACTGGAGGCTCAGCGGGATCTCGGAATCGAGGTGTCCGGCGGGGCGGTCGAGGCCTATCGAGATGCCATCGACCAGGTGAACCTGGACTCCATCCGGGAGCGGGAGCGAGTCACCCGCCACGACGTGAAGGCTCGCATCGAAGAGTTCTGCGCGCTGGTTGGCCACGAGCACATCCACAAAGGAATGACGTCGCGCGACCTTACCGAGAACATCGAGCAGCTTCAGATCCGCGATTCGCTGCGGTTGGTGCGCGACAAGATGGTGGCGGTGGTATGTGCTCTCGGGGCACAGGCCGAGACCCATTCCGAGTTGGTGATGGTGGGCCGCTCCCACAACGTGCCCGCCCAGGCCACCACCTTGGGCAAGCGATTCGCCAACTACGGCGAGGAGGCGCTGGCTGCCCTGGGTCGGATCGACGACCTGCTGGACCGTTACCTGCTGCGGGGGCTTAAAGGCCCGGTGGGCACCCAGCAAGACCAGATCGATCTGTTCCTCGGCGAGGCTGACAAGGCCGCTGAACTCGAAGACCGAGTGGCCGCCAGCCTCGGATTTGCAACCACGATGGGCAGTGTGGGTCAGGTGTACCCGAGGTCGTTGGACTACGACGTGGTTACCGCACTGGTGCAGGCGTCATCGGCCCCGGCCAACTTGGCCCGGACCATCCGGCTCATGGCTGGCCATGGCTTGATCACCGAGGGCTTTCAGGCTGGACAAGTGGGTTCGTCGGCCATGCCCGGCAAGCGCAACGCCCGCACCTCCGAGCGCATCTGCGGGTTGTCGGCGGTGGTGCAGGGCTACGCCAACATGGTGGGAGCCCTGGTGGGCGATCAATGGAACGAGGGCGACGTGAGCTGTTCGGTGGTGCGCCGGGTGGCCCTGCCCGGCGCGTTCCTGGCTCTCGACGGCCAGCTTGAGGCCGTACTGGTGGTGCTCAATGAGCTCGAAGTATTCGAAGACGCGATCGAAGCCGAGCTGACCGCCAACCTGCCGGCGCTCACCGCCACCCGAGTACTGATGGCCTCGGTGGCCGCCGGTGCGGGCCGGGAAGAAGCCCATCGCATCATCTCTGAGCACGTCCCCAAGGGAGACGGGTTCTTCTCGGCTGTTGCCGATGACGAGAGGTTGCCGATTACTTCTGTCGACGTCGAACAGATCAAGAACCAACTCTTGGCGCTGACTGGGGCGGCCGCTGGCCAAGCCCGGGCCTTTGCCGCCAAGGCCCAAGAGTTGGGCACCCAAAATCTCAACGCTGCCGCCTACCAACCGGAGCCCATCCTATGAGCACCAAGAACATCAACTTGCCCCCGGTTCATTCCGGCAAGGTCCGCGACATATTCGACGCCGGCGACGGCCGGCTGCTGATGATCGCGTCCGACCGTATATCAGCGTTCGACGTGGTGATGGACGAGCCCGTACCCGAGAAGGGGCGGGTGTTGACCGCCATGTCGGCCTATTGGTTCGAGACCCTGGCCGATGTGCTGCCCAGCCACCTCATCTCCACCGACGTGGCCGACTTCCCACCCGAGGCCCAGGCGAACGGGGTGGCCGGTCGAACCATGCTGTGCCATCGGGCCGAAATGCTGCCCATCGAGTGCATCGTGCGGGGGTATCTGAGCGGCTCGGCCTGGAAGGAGTACAAAGTCCAGGGCACCATGCACGGCCAGGCACTCCCTGAAGGGCTTCGGGAGTCCGACAAGCTGCCCGAACCGGTGTTCACACCTTCGACCAAAGCCGAGTCGGGCCACGACGAGAACATCTCCTACGACCAGGCAGTAGAGCTGGTGGGTTCGGATTTGGCCGAGCAGGCCCGGGCGGCCTCGCTGGAGCTCTATCGACGGGCGTCGGAGGCGGCCGCCGAGAAGGGCATCATCATCGCCGACACCAAGTTTGAGATGGGCATGGTGAACGGGACTTTGGTGGTGGCCGACGAAGTGCTCACTCCCGACTCCTCCCGCTTCTGGCCGGTGGACGGCTGGGAGCCGGGAGCAACCCCGCCGTCATACGACAAACAGCCGGTGCGCGATTACCTGAGCACGTTGGACTGGGACAAGCAGTACCCGCCGCCGCCGTTGCCCGACGAGGTGGTGACGGCCAGCGCGGCCCGCTACGTGAGCGCCTACGAGATCATCACCGGCCGCAGCTTCGCCGACTGGCCCGGAGGCTCATGAGTACAGCATTTGATGTGGCAGTTGAGGTGAGCCTCCGGGACGGCATAGCCGACCCGGAGGGCCTGACCATCGAGCGGGCGCTGCCCGCGCTTGGATTCAGCGGCGTGAGCGGCGTTCGGGTTGGAAAGAGCCTGCGCTTTGTGGTGGAAGCCTCAGACGAAGACGAGGCCCGTACACAAGTAGAGGCCATGTGCGAGCGGTTCTTGGCCAATCCGGTTATTGAAGATGTTGAGATCTATCTGAGTCCGGCGTCATGACAATTCCGGCTGATTGCTCCGTTTGGGGGCGAGGATGACTACCAAGGTGGGCGTCGTCGTGTTTCCCGGCTCCAACTGCGAGTTCGACGTGGTGGAGGCCGTAGAAACCGTGGGTGGAAGTGGCGAGTTGCTGTGGCACAAGGACACTTCGTTGAGTGATGTCGATGCAGTGGTGCTGCCTGGCGGCTTCGCACACGGTGACTATCTCCGCACCGGGGCGATGGCTCGATTCTCTCCAATTATAGAT